>WREZ01000055.1 GCA_009779045.1 Candidatus Bathycorpusculum sp.
AAACTTTGTTCACTTTGATGACTACTTGGAAGCAACAAAAACTTGACCTGCACAACACTATGACGCAAAAACTAGTCGCAGCATGGACAAAACAAAGAAACTAACAAAAGCTAAACACATACCAAACGAGTGTTGTGGGAAACATGGGGAAACTTTTGGAAACAGTTTTATTTAATGATTAAACATTTCAAAAATTATTTATGTGATGATAATGTGTTGTTTATGATGCGTGAAAACTGAAAAACTGTGTTGAGTGTTGGGTAAGTGTGCTTATTCGCCCCCATTATAATGTGATATGTTTTTTGTTTTTGTTTCCCACACTTTTGTTTCCCAACATCTAAAGATGTCCTGCTTGACAGTTTAGATATGATTATTGTGATTTTTTCCATTACACTTCAATGAAAAATCATTTTATAAAATTTATCTATAAAATGACTTTGAGTAGAAACATGTAAGTTACAGGGTTTTATAAAAATGAAGTAACGTCGCAATTGAAGGGATAACTGATGTATGGTTTGTTAAATTTGGGTGGTCTTTTATTTGGATTGGTTGCATGGTTATTTCCCATTGTAAATCTTGCGATAGTAAATAAGACTGAGAACAAAAACTGGGTTGTATTTTCTATAGCAAGTGTAAGTGCTTGTGCTGTATCTTTGTGCATGCAACTTTTATACAACAGTTATCTGGTGAGGATAAAGGATTGGAGTGCACTTATGGATACCGCTAAGCCTGTGGTGTATGTGTCTTTGGTGCTTCTTGTAGTTATAATTGCGCTCAACACAATCACAGTAGTTGTGTATCGTAAAAATAGTGTAAAATAAGGCCATCTTCATACGACTTCGTTCTCAACTGCGCCATATAATAACAACCCAATCGACAATTATTTATAATATGGTCAAAGCAGTATGGTTAAAGTTAAAAAAGATGAGTTAACGTTACCTAAAGAATTTGAACACAGTGTTACTGTGGATATAACTTGCTCTCAAAATACATATCTATTGATACCGGTAGTAATCGCACGATAAATGCATAAGCAAAATTGCTGCAAATCTATCGGAATACTTGTCGTGGTACAGACGTACAAAAGCAAATACTTTGTACTACATTGTTCAAAAAAAAGAAGGGCGGTTTAGTAAACGTAGGTTAGAGTTACAGTTACTTCATTTGTTTCAGTGCTAGCGGTGTTGCCAAGCAGGATTTCTATAGTTCCGGGCAGTATTGGAAAATGTGCTACACCATCAGTGCCAATGGTAATTGTTTGATCAAACTTTAAGTCGCTATGTGTGTATGATACTTGGAGGTATGTTGTGTCTGATGTTGACCCCACTTGAATTTCAAAGTAGCCTGCATAGTTTACCTTGTCGTTAAAAAGTGTTGTTTTGGTATTTGCGTCCTGAGTGTATGTTTGGTTATCCAAGATTACATGTGATTCTTTAAGATCAATGATATTCGCATAAGCGGTGGTTTTGTTTGTTAAAGCTGCAATTTGTTCCGCATAATCATAAAGATGTGTTTCGTAATCATAAAGTTCGTTATTAAGATCATCAATTTGGTTTTGTAAAGTAGACGCTTGCGCATTAAGGCCAGATATTTGGTTTTCTAGAGCAAGAGTGTTTTGTTGATTACCAAAGAGGTTCTCGTTTGCAATTACCACTACAGTTAAACTTGCAGCAAGTATCAGACAGATTACCCCTAAAGCTATTGTTACATTTTTTGTTTCAACCATTTTTTTAAATCACCTAATTTAATCGGCCTAAAGGTGACATGTATAAAAAGCGATTTCCCAATTTGATTCCAATTATCTCCCTAATTTATCGAAAAAGAAGAAAAGGAAAAATGAAAAAAGATTAGTATTTTATGTATAGGTATAGTAGAACCGTGAGGGCTACCAACTCGAATAGGTCAGGTAAAACTATGAAGGGTCCTAGGCCTGAGGCGTAGAAGGAAAAGATACTTGGCAGGAAAGGACTTGCAACTATATCTTTTAACAGAAAGGTAAATCCAAAGATGATTAATCCAAAGGAAAACTCTGATTTTGTTTTTCGGTACACACTAAGGAACATAATTAACAAAATTATAAGTAACGCTATATTTACAGTAGAAAATATTGCATGAGCAAGATAGAACAATTCAAAATCATACCGAATAATAACCTGATGGCCTCCAGGATGGGGAGGTCTCATAGGTAAAGGTGCAGGCATCATAAATGCTGCTATAAACGCTGCAAACAAACCCACTAGTACAATAATTGTAAGAAGTAACCCAATTTTGAACCTTATATGACCACTATTGTTGTTATTCATTTTATTTTCCATTTATCATACACCTTTTTCTACTTTTTCCCAAGTTTATTTTTAATCTCCTCAAACAAGCTGTAATTATCTTCCATCATCCGAGACAAAAAATATGTCATACCATATCGATCTCCAACAGAGATTATCAATCGATTTTTCTCTAAAACTTCCAAGTGATGGCGTATAGTCTTATAATCCATACCCAATAACATCGATAGCTGGTTTGTATTTTGTGGTTTATCCTTTAAAACTTCCAAAATTTTAACCCTAGTAGGCCCGCCACGTGTACCAGTGATTAACCAACCAAGCAGATGCTTCAGTGAGTGGGTATGGCCAGACATTTCTAAACAACCTGTAAAGACTAACTTTAACTAATAAAGGTAAGTAATAAACACTACCGAAACTCTATTTTGTGGGTAAGATAGCTTTCATTGTTAACAGTTTAATAGACTTTCATCGTCTTGTTTTACAAGATGGGTTGCTTTCTTTTTTTTACCGCACTTTTTTAATTATCGAGAGTAAAAAGAAGATCGTTACTCGATTAAACAGTATTACTGTTTGTTTTGTGTTAAACGGTTTAAGTTTTTCGCTTAAACGAGTTTTAATTCTGTTTGACGATATTAGTTTAAAATATTCAATGACCTGACTTGCTAAAAACGTCAATATGGAGTGAGACCTGATTTAATTTGGGTATGATTTGGGTGTAATTTTGAAAAATTATTTAATAATTATTTGTATTAGCAATGGAAAGATGCCAAGCAGAGATTTGAATATTTAGAAAGCACCGTATGGTGTTTCTTTCGTTTCTCTTCTTGTCATCTTGAAGACATGTCAGGTATGTGTATGGGAATAGTAAGTAGAGCTGTAAAAAATGTTTCAAGGCGTAAAATTCGAGCGTCCCTTGTTATTATTGCATTAAGTATATCGTTATCTATTATGATTTCAATTCCTGCAGGCCTTATGGCTAATCAGGAAGCTACAAATGAGATGGCTAACAATTTGGGTTCAACTATAACAGACACTAGTGAATCAATCAATCAGGCGTTAAGTCAAATCGACGTTAGCATGTCATCGCGTTTTGGTGGTTTTGGTTTTAGACCAGACAACCCTCCACCATCATCAGGATCTCCAAATGATCAATTTCCCAACAGCGGAAGATCATCATCAGATAATTCGGGTTTTCCTGATAGATTTGGTGGTTTTGGAGGGGGTGATATATTGGGCCAGTTTGGTGGGCTGTCACGAGATACTACACCTATGAATCAGAGCCTCTATGCTGACATAAGCAGTATCAAGAATGTGGTTACTGTTGCGGTAACGCTAGAGGTTTCGGAGGGAAGTAGCAGTCAAACCATTACTATGATGGGGCAATCATTTACTACGCAAATAACTGATTACATCATAAAAGGTGTGCCTTTAACCTCTGAACTCATATATAATTACAATGTTTTGCCTTCAAATATTGTTAAGGGAAGAAACCTTCAACCCAGTGAAACAGGTGTTGTTTTACTTAGTCAAAATAATTCAGCATTTTTTGGGATAGGAGTGGGTGGTATTGTTAATATTTTGGATGTTGATTTTACTGTGGTAGGTATCTATGAATCAACAACCGTTGCAGACGAGTTGGTTCTATATATGAGTCTTTCAGATGCTCAATCTATAACTGGCAATGAGGGATACATAACTAGCCTTAAAGTATACACTACAAGTAGTGATGTCGTAAATTCTGTTGTTGAAGATATAAGAACTCTTCATCCAGAGGTAACTGTGACCACTGGACAGGAGCGGTTAAACCAGCTTGAAGCTATGCAATCAAGATATAATGAAGTCTTGGAAAGTACTCAAGCCTCTATGGCGGCTACACAGGCAACTGCGATTCAAGAAATTATTGTAGTAGTTGTAGCAACTAGTTTAATTGTGTTATTTGTGATGCTCTACACTGTAAGAGAGCGTACCAAAGAGATAGGTACACTTAAGGCTATAGGGTTTAGTAATAAAACTGTTATGTCTCAATTTATACTTGAGGGGCTTTTGCTTAGCGGTATTGCCGGTATAGTTGGTGTTGTTATAGCTATTTTTGCTGCGCCAACCTTTTCTTCGCTTCTGTTGCCCAGTGTGAGTAACTTTGGATTAAATACTGTAGGTATGAGTGGTTCAGCTGTTACATCCGCTTCAGTAGCAAATCCTGTTTCATTAAGTGTGGAGCTCATCTTAGTCACGCTTGGAGGGGCTATGTTGTTAGGTGTGTTGGGTACGCTTTATCCGGCGTGGAGGGCAGCAAAAATACGGCCTGCGGAGGCAATGAAATATGAGTAAAATTGTACTACAAATTGAAAACCTAACTAAGACCTATACATTGGGTAACCAGCAATCAGTTAACGTTCTGACAGACCTGAATTTGCAAGTAAACAAGGGTGAATTCATAGCAATCATGGGTCCTAGTGGCAGTGGTAAAACAACTCTGTTAAACGTTATAGGGTGTATTGATAAACCTACGTGTGGTAAAGTATGTCTTAACGATATAGAAGTTACCCGTACTCCTGAGAATAAACTCTACAAGTTACGTAAAAATAATATGGGTTTTGTTTTTCAATCTTTTAACTTGCTACCCTATCTTAACGCCCGAGAGAATGTAGAGTTGCCTATGGAGGGTAAAATTGCCAGTAAAATTGAACGTAGGAAAAGGGCAAGTGAACTCTTGGGTCTTGTTGGTTTATCAGGTAGAGAAAATCATCGTCCTCAACGTTTAAGTCAGGGGGAGCAGCAACGTGTTGCTATTGCGCGGGCGTTAGCTAATGATCCTGCGATTATACTTGCAGATGAACCTACAGGTAATCTTGATAGTCAAAACAAGAAGGAAATTATAAAATTATTAGCACATCTTAACTTGTCAAGAGATACTACTATAATTATGGTAACACATGATAGGCAAGTGGCAAATCATACTGAGCGTATGCTTTTTCTAAAAGATGGAAAGATAGTTACAGAAAAAGAAGGTTTACATGTAGCTAAAAAACAAAATCGTTGTCCTCACTGCAATGTCGCTATAAAAAATAGCGATGAAAATTGTCCTATATGTAAAAAAGATCTTTATGAAACAGACGAGCCTTTCGTTGTATAGAAACGTTGAAGACAGGTTCTAAATGGGGTTGATGCTGCTGTGGTTAAGAGACAGGATGAGATTAGGGGGTGTTGTTTAAGGTTTGCTTGTTTATGGAGTGTTCTGTTAACATGTGGTGTTTGGTCTTTTTACGTATGTTTAGGTGTGAAAAGGGTAAGTTTGGTGTTTTGGTGTGGTGAGGGTTCTGTTTAGTGTTGGCAGGGTTGGTTTTGGGAAATAGGTCGTTTGTTGCTGAGTTTGTTGGTCATATATCTTCGCTTTCTTTAGGTTTTGTGGTTAAGCAGCAGCGGTTTTCCAAACAAAATCTGCTCTGTTTCTATGTTGTATTGGGTTTTTGGATAAATGTGCGATATACGCAGAAATTTTCTATCATTAAACTTTGAGAGATAAACTGCAAAAAACAAGAGTTTTGAACCGTTAGAATTTATTCGAGATATTTTATTATTGGTTAACTGCTGACGGGGTCGTCAAATTGTGGTGTACTTGAGCAGACAAAAATTGTTTTAACTGCTTGTTGGTCGTGGGGGGGTTGAGTACGTTTTCAACCTTTAGCTTAGAAACAATTACTATACTGGAAAGGTAATTATGTTCATGCGGTGGAGAATATTTTGTTAAATATTTGCCTTTCTTCTTTGTTAATAGGTTAACTGTTGTAACACTACTCATTAAAACATGATTTAAAAATGAGCGGATAGGCAGTAGCCTATTTTTCTTTGTATTTTTTGATTGATATTTTGTTTTTTTCCGCGATATATTTCAGTTCATTGGCGAATAAGCCGAGGCTGTGTTCTTCTTGGAATTTTCTTACACAAAGATAGCTTTTGTTTTTCACTGCTTTAAGTCTAAAATGCCAGCATTCATCTGCAAGTTTTAGCATTAAACGCTCCTTCTCTAAACCCTCAAAAGTCAACTCTACGGGTTTATCCTCAGTGGTGTTGTTATTTTCTAAAGCTGTTTTAGACGATATCTGACTGTATAATCCCTGACTTGTTTCAATTGTTTTGTGCTGTGTTGGGTTGTTGTATAGAAACTGCTCTTTTAGCATTTTTTCTTCCATTTTTTTGTTGCGTTGTCTTATGGTGCGTAGTGTTGCCCATTCTGAGGGGGTTATGGGTTTGTCTAAAAACTCTTGTTGTAACCCTTGGCTTTTTTGCCACATTAACTCCTCAACATCAACATTGTTGCCGTATTTCTCAAGACTGTAGCGTATTACTTCTTCGGGGTTGATTTGGCCTGTTTTATAGTCGAGGGTTTCTAGAATTTGGTATTCGCGTTTCATGCCTTGCAAGGGGGTGGAGACAAAAAATTGATGTGGGGGCAGGTTCATTAGAGTTTGATAGCTGTTGTATTCTTTGGGGTAGTATTGTTGGAGGTTTGTGGCTGTGTTTTCTTGTGTTTGGAAGGTTATGAGGGTTTTACAGGTTTGGGTGAGGGTTGGTTGTATGTATTGGTGGTATTGTTCGAGGTGTTGGCTTGTTAGGGTTGTGTAGACTTTGAAGTATTGTAATGCTTGTATTGTTTTTAGCATGTTTTTTGTGATGTATTGGTAGGCGTCTTCTATGTATATGTGGAAGGGTTGATGTTCATATTCTTTATAGGTGTCTTTGCGGGTTAGGGCGGCGTTGTACATGGTTGAGAGGATGAGGCTGCCTATGAATGTGGCTGTGTCTGTTGGGATTATTTTTTTGGGTAAATCGACGATGATTATTTTTTTCTCGTCTATGGCTTGTTTAAAGTTTATGCAGTTTTTTGTTGTGGTTCTTAGCATTGGTGTTATTGTTGGTTCTTCTCCGAGGTGGTAGAGTCTGGTTAGGATTGTTAGGGTTTCGTCGTTTTTGTATAGTTTGTATTGCTTCTCCCAAAAGGTGTGGAGGCCTTCTTTTTTGCATTTTGTGGTGAGTTCGTTACGAAGTGCTTCGTCAGATAGTATTCTGTAGAGATCGTGGAGTTGGGGTTTTTCTTTTTCCATAACTAGCTGTATTAGGTATTGTAGAAGGTGGTCGAGGGAAACGCTCCAGTTGTTATTGTAGATTTTTTCTAGGGTGTCTGCGAACATTTGTACTATTTGGTTTTGCTCAAAGGGGTTACTATTTTCCAAAAAATTGATCTGCACTACTCTATTATCATATTTGTCTTGAAATGCTGTCCAAGGATTAATGTAAATTACTCTGTCCCACTGCTCAGGTGGGATGTGTGAGAGAACAAGTTGTGAGAGGTCGCTGTGGGTATCTAGT
>WREZ01000056.1 GCA_009779045.1 Candidatus Bathycorpusculum sp.
ATGCAGGCGCATTGGATTTGGTTTTGTAGTTCATTTAGGGCGATTTCTTTTAGTTTGTATGCTATGGAGGTTTTGCCTTGTCCCCATGTGCCAAGTATGGCGTAGTTTAAAGGTGCGGGTGAGACTGTCTAAAAACTCAGGTTTCAACTAATCCAACCACAACATGTAGTGTACGATAAAAAAATGTGTGCTATGTGTAGTGTATTGCAGTTGATGAGAGCTAGTTTTTAGACAGTCTGGGGTGGGTTTAGTTTTGCAGAGTTTTTTGCTGTTTGTTTGAAGTATTGTAGTTGTTTTGTTCGGTCGGCGAAAAGGTTGGTTGTGCGGGTGTTGGTGTGAGAAGAGGTTAATGTTGTTGGTGTTATGATTTTTGTGATGATTGTGATTATAAAACATTAGATATTTTTTAGGGATTTAAAAGCCAAATGAAAATGGATAGTGGGAATCATTGGATGTGGGTATTTGTTTCAGCGGCTTATACTTTGTTTGTTATTCGTAAAAATCGTGGCAAAAAAGTGTTAGAGGAAGTTTTAGGCTAGGGGTTTTTGGGGTTTGTGTGTTGTGATGGTTATGGGTCTTATCCTGCGGTTACTAAGAGGATTCAGCGTTGTTGGACGCATTTGTTGCGGGATGCTAAAGAGGTGTCTAACCATTGCCGGGAGGTGCGGGGGTTGTATAGAGGTTTGAAGTTTTGTTTGATATTCTCAGTATCGAACATAGAATCGCTCATTCATATTTTCCATATTTCCCAAATTTACCATATTTCAGCTCATCTTGCAATATATCATAATTATATCCCGCACTCTCGCGATATAAGCCTGTTTTAACATCACAAATTTTTTTAAATGTCGTAGAGTTATAAACTATGTTTAATGCTTGCTCTATTGTTTTTTTCTGTTCCACAACAAGAATATTAGCTAAATTAACAGCTAAATGCTGTATCAATAAATCCTGCTCTTTTGTCATTTCCATATTATTCCACAGCCTTTAGATATACTATAGCCTTTTGGGCATGAAAAGAATACTGATTCGTCAGATTTTTAAATGTAATTTGTTTAACAACATCATCTAAAGTCATAAAGCCGTCACGAAACAGGTCAAACGTACCCACTAAGTCATCATTTGCAACCGCACCTATAACTACATCATATTTATTATCACCGTTATAGAGCCTATTTTCTACATCACTAAAATCTTTCTCTCTATTGTTCATAACAAATAAAGCCCAATCTTTACTTGGACTGTCAAATTTAAGTATATTTAAAGCAACATCTTTAAAAATTCCATCGCTGAGCTCAAACTCGCTTACATAGGGGTTTCCGCCGAACCTATCTGCAACCCTGATAGCCATTTTTTCAGCCTGCTCTTTAATTTCGGTCAAATAGAACCCACGTCCGAAGTCTTTGAAAGGACGTGCTTTTGATAAATCAATATTTGTTATTTTTATGTTAGACCCGTGATAGAGTATCATATTAGCCCTCCGTTTTTTCGGCAAATATCCTGCATATCGTCTATAGCGTCATTAATACTTAAGGTATGTTCTATTTCATAATGGTTTATAACAAATTGTAAACCGCCGTAATTTTCAAGATATTTGTAGGCTTCGATGAAAGATAAATTAAACTCATCCGCAAATTTTTTAATACATAATACCACGTATGACAAAATTTTGTAAGTTTTGTTCTCAGCAGTTACTTTCATCACTTTTCACCCCACATAAACATTATATAGCAGCCACCTTAAAATTTCAACCGTTTTTTATCAGTGAATACTTTCCTTTATTACAACCACTACACTCTTTTAAGTACACCAGTTTTAGATTCTAGTTCCAAGCTCACATAATCTGTCAGGGCTATAGCAAAGTATGGACAGCTGCCACTATTAAAACATTAAAAGTAAAAAAAGTAAAATTTTCCCTCAAAATGAACCACCAGAACCCAAAGACATGGGTCTTAATGTGTTTACTCAAGTATTTCTAAGTTTTTTAAGGGTCATCTCAACACCGTCCAGCAGAGCTTTTGTAGGATTTTCTGCATTTTTCCCTGTGGTAATTGCCACTTCTAACTCATTTATTACATCAGGGAGCTGACTTGCTAAACGGTCTCCAGTTCCCATTTTAATTTGTTCAATTTTTTGACCGTGTTCGCGTTTGTTTTTTATTTTGACAATGTTTTTAGTTGGGTGGGGAGGTATTTTTGGAAGGTGGGTTGCAGAGTTTGAGTGATGAGTTAGTGTGTCGTAAGATAACTTAGGGGGAAACTATTTTGGGATAAGACTCTTTATATTATTTAGTTGATTAATTATAAAAACAGGTTATGGCTTATGAGCACTAAAAAGGTAAAAAGTAAGCAATACAAAATTTTAGCAATTATTGCTGTTGTTGTTGTTTGTTTGTCTCTTGTTTTTGCTATGGTGTTTTTGAATGTTAAGTCAAAAACAGATTATGTTAAGACAAGTTTTAGTGAAAAGGATTTTCCTTTAGAGATAGATTTAGTTAATACTGTTTTTAGGGTAGGTGATAAAATATCGTTTAAGGCTACAATTACTAACAATTATGGTGAAGATGTACATATAGCCACTAATGGAATGCAGCCTTTTGTACTTTTGTTGCGCTCTACAGCAGATATGGATGATAGATGTGATTATGGTCAAACGTCTGATCCGTTAACTCATGAAATTCTAAAAGCAGGAAATAAAATTTCAAAAACATTTGAACAAGAAATTAAAGAACCCGGCACATACATTTTACAGGTACGCTATTCTATGGAGGCTTATGATGATAACGACGTTAGCGATTGCTATGTTGCTGGCGAAAGAGTTGTTACTATTATACAGAACGCACTTGAAGACATTACTATTCACGTAAAATAACAAAAAAACTATAACCAAAGGACATCATTGCAGCCACAAATTCATAATAATAACTACCCTTATTCTACTTTAAATACATACTACATGCACTTTAAGAGGCTACTTCCCACATATAAACTGGCTTAACACATAGCGTACAAACGAAAAACCATGTTTTTTTATCTGGCTTCATCTACTAAGTAGCTAATTAGCGAAAAAATTATAACAGGTACAAATAAATACATGCCCCAAGGAGTTGGTATGAAACTAACGACATAGTTAGCAACTATTAAGAGTATATACAGCAAAATTACACCAGCAAAAACCGCACGATTAAAAACTATGTCCAATATAGTTGATCGTCTACTCAATGTTTCACATCCACACTTCTCTAAACGTACAAGTCGTATATTAATTTTCTTTCCCCCTACAAACACAGAATAACAATTCTACAAACAATTAACATAATAATACCGTTAATAACATACTAAAAAACGCATAAAAACAACACACACTTTTACAAAAAACAAAAAAATCCACAAAACAAAACAAAGACAGGAGATTCTGTACTGTTGAAGAACATTGTAATTGTGGCGACAAAATTTTAGTAGCATAGTGTTTGTATTTAAAGGTAAAACAGGCTATAGCCGTTTACACTACAAAAACTGTCATATGTAAACAGTTGCAGTTACTAGTTTGTTGGGTATTGCAGTTGTGGGTAAATGGAACTTTTTAATAACAGGGTAAGTGAAAAGTAAGGGTAGGAAGAAAAGAGTTCATGGTAAGGGTGAAAATTAAATGTTTGGCTATGCTGTTAATGGGTATAGCAGTTTACTTAACTATGATTTATGTAAATTTAGAAAACTTTACATACTTTTTCCTTGGTTCAGCACCACTTACATGCGCCCTTACTTTATGCATATACGCAGGTGCATTTTCTTTACTGTTTGCAATATATGTAGACCAAATTAGTAGACAAACAAGTGTTATAAGAGTGCTAAACAATATGGCACTATTATTCCTTGTTATGTTCATATGGTTTACATGCATAAACTTAATTCAACTATCCCCTCAAACAATTATAGAAGGCGTCTATGCTATTTACTATTGGCCCATAGACTTTTTCCCTAACATACATAGCACACAATACATAGCAGCAATATCAGCCATTTTAACAGCCACATGCTTTATAGTCAATTGGAAATATAAACACATTAAAACTACACAACAACAACACATACAAACAACATAGTCAATACATACGTTACACACACAAATCACCAAAAACACTCCTCTACATAACATGCTCAAACTCTTGTAATAGTTTCAAGAGCAGCAGGTAATTAGTTAATAGCTAGGTTAAAGCAAAAACATGTTATTGTAATAGTTGAGAAAAAATAGTATCAGAAATGTACTTAGGCATTTATAAATCTCTTGAGAAAATGTCCGCCATAAAACAGAGTTACTAAAAGAAGAAGAATATAAGGTCTCAATAAATTTTACTATTTTAGGATAATATCTGGTGCGAGTTAAAATGTTAAGTTATAGTGTAAACCACAAAATACATTATATCATAAGAATTAATACACAATACACAAACCAAAAAACAACAACAAACAAAAAACCCCCAAAATCGGACATTAACAGACAACAACAAACAACAAAAACAATAGAACACAAACCAACACATCAACTCATACGGAATACAAATAATAATTCAACAATATTGAAAAAAACATAGCGCCACCACTACAACAGTATTTGTAAACTCTATATAGGAGGAGATAAACATATAATTAATTCAAATTATAACGAAAGGTGCTGTATGAAATGTTAAATATAAAAAACAACCCTGGAGTAAAAGTCTTAATCGCAGGATCCATTTTACAACTATTTCTCGGAATAATTTATGTCTGGAGCGTATTTGTACTACCTGTCCAAAACAAATTTGGCTGGCAAATCCAAGACGTCAAATTCACGGTCAACATCATGCTATGCTGTTTTGTGTTAGGCATTTTAACTGCTGGAAAACTACAAACAAAAATAAAAGCATCATACATAGTTCTAACAGGAGGCATGATGATGGCCATAGGCATGTTTGCAACATCAATGCTTTCTGCAACCATACCCGTTTACGGCATTTGGCTCACCTATGGCATCATCGGCGGCTTTGGAGTTGGACTAGCCTATAACACCATTATATCTAGCGCCCAAAAATGGTTCCCAAAAAAACGCGGATTAGCCACAGGCATAAGCGTTTTCACATTCGGATTCTCCGCAGTCATATTTGCACCCTTAATTGAAATGCTAATAGGACCCATCCCTGACTACAGTGGATTAATATTTACATTCCGAATTCTATCCGCCGCATTCCTAGTTGCCACAGTAGCACTTTTCGCATTTATAAAATTACCTGAAAACGTTAAAGGAGCCACAGTTGACTTCGGCGCACAAAAACAATACACCACAGGACAAATGCTCAAAAAAATCGACTTCTACTTAATCTTCTTCTCTATGATGTTCCTAACAGCAGCCTTCTTTATCATTAACCCCTCACTAAAACTATTAGCACCCATACATGGATTAGACATCACCTTTGGAGTTACTCTAGTTATGATTGCAGGACTTGCTAACTCAGCTGGACGTCTTGCAATACCTCTTCTAGGCGAAAAAATAGGACGCCGCGGCGCAGTACTTACCATACTTTTAATCACAGCCATAGGAACAGCCTCCTTATGCATGATAAATGGTCTACTGTTTGTTATTGTAATAGCGCTTATAGCATTTTGCTATGGAGGTTCCTCAGGCATATTCCCACTTGTCACAGCAGATCACTTTGGCCTTAAAAACATCGGAGCCAACTATGGCGTAGTCATGATAGGATTTATGTCATCAGTACTACTCTTCCCACAACTCATTGGACAACTTAACACAGGAGACGCTGACCCCACAGTTAACACAATGAAATACTTAGCATTAGCCGCTGTTGCCGCTGTAGGAGCACTTTTAACTTTCATACTAATATTGAAAGCCAAAAAAGGAGACAAATAAATGCCAATTACTGAGATACTAGCTAAAAACGCAGAACTATACGGAAACACTGTTTGCCTAACAGAAATTAACCCTGGACTAGAAGAAAAACGAGGACTATCCTGGAAAGAACTCTCCCTTGTAGAACCTGCACATGATATCCGTTACCGCAAAGAACTGACATGGCGCGCCTTTGATGAACGCGCTAACCAGTTTGCACATTTACTAATTGACCGCGGAGTAAAACGCGGCGACAAAATAGGCATTTTATTAATGAACTGCATTGAATGGCTACCTATCTATTTTGGCATACTAAAAACAGGCGCACTTGTTGTCCCACTCAACTTCCGCTACTCCTCTGACGAAATAAAATACGCCCTTGACCTAGCTGATGTATCAGTACTAATTTTTGGCCCAGAATTTACAGAACGCATACAAACCATAAAAAACGACTTACCAAAAATACACGAAATATTCTATGTCGGTAGCGACTGCCCAGACTTCGCAGAAGGATACGAAAAACTCGCAAGCACACGCCCCAGACAAACCCCAAACATAAAAATAACAGACAACGACGACGCCGCAATCTATTTCTCATCAGGAACCACAGGATTCCCAAAAGCCATTTTACACTCACACCTAACACTTGTCACATCCTGCCAAGTAGAACAAAACCATCACGGACAAACACATGAAGACATATTCTTATGCATCCCACCACTTTATCACACCGGAGCCAAAATGCACTGGTTTGGCAGCTTTCTAGTAGGCGGCAGCGCAGTACTTTTACGTGGAATAAAACCTAAATGGATAATTGAAACCGCCGCAAACGAACACGCCAGCATAGTATGGTTACTAGTCCCCTGGGCACAAGACATACTAGACGCCATTGAAAGCGGCGAAATAAACCTTAAAGACTATGATTTAAGCGCATGGCGACTAATGCACATAGGCGCCCAACCAGTACCCCCTAGCCTAATTAAACGATGGAAAAAAGTATTTCCCAATCACGCCTATGACACAAATTACGGCCTCTCAGAATCAAGCGGACCAGGCGCAGTTCACCTTGGATTAGAAAACACACACAAAGTAGGCTCCATAGGCAAAGCCGGCTACAGTTGGCAAATAAAAATCGTCGACGAAAACGGCAAAAAAGTAAAACAAGGCGAAATCGGAGAACTAACACTTTCTGGCGTCTGCGTAATGAAATGCTACTACAAAGACCCACAAAACACAGCTACAACAATAAAAGACGGCTGGCTCTACACAGGCGACATGGCCCGCGAAGACGAAGACGGCTTCATATACCTAGTAGATAGGAAAAAAGATGTCATCATTACAGGCGGAGAAAACATTTACCCCGTACAAATAGAAGACTTCCTACACGGCTATGACAAAATAAAAGACGTAGCCGTAATCGGCCTAGCAGACCACCGACTAGGAGAAATATCAGCAGCCATCATTGAAATAAAACCAGACATAGACTGCAACGAAGAAGAAATAAGACAATACTGCACAAAACTCCCCCGATACAAAAGACCATACAGAATAATCTTTGACAAAGTACCACGCAACGCCACAGGCAAAATCGAAAAACCCCGACTACGCACAAAATACTGCGGAGAAAGCATAGTAAAACAACAATTCGAACTCGACACAACAACAACAAACCAAAAATAAAAACCCACACCCCACACCCCACAAACACACAC
>WREZ01000057.1 GCA_009779045.1 Candidatus Bathycorpusculum sp.
ATCGTTTTGCAAAGGCGTTAAGTAAAAAACAAAAAGATATACTCTCCGTTTTTATAGAAGCTAAAGACCTTGACAAAACACTAACCGACGAGCTGTCTACGCTAAAACCCTAAGGAATTCAGGATGTATATGATAATTGTGATATACAGTGTCAGTAAAAATTAATGATACAGTTGTCGCACAAAAAGTAAATGTTTGCGCACAAAAATCAATCGCGATGGAGCATAACAAGCAATATATAGTGAAATGCTGCGAACATTTTTCAGCCATGTATATTACAATTTTGACCAGAATTCAGGATAAACTATACTTACTATATGTGGTGCTCTGAGAAATATCGTAAAAGCAGACTGCGCAACAACCCTGATAAAGATCACCAAGGCCACAATATACAGCGGTGTAGAAACAAACATGCCCTACGTGTAGTGTTTAATAAAATCTTTTTAGCGTTTTTGCGCAGTCTGAAAGTTCATGGTTTTATTTTGTTGTTAGTTGTTCTATGAGGGTGTTATGTATATGATGAGTTGGTTTTCGTTGGCTGAGTATATTGTAACTTTTAGGTTAAAGGGGTTGTATGTTGTTCCTGTGATGGCTGCGTAGATTAGGGGTGTTTTTCCTTTTGTGGAGATTTGTAACTGTTTTCCTGGTAGGTATTTAAATTCATATGTGGTTCCTTTATGTGTGTAGTCTCGGGTTTGGTTTAGTGCTATATTTAGTGTGTCACCGTTTTCAGAGGTGGATGGTTGTTGATTTGGTGGTCTGAGAAATATTGATCCTGCAAGGTAGAGGGATGAAAAAACTAGAATTAAAATTATGGCAATGGCCATTATTTTTGTGACATTGCGTTTTCTAATTAATGACCTAACTCCATGTGTTAAATGAACCATATTTTTCAACTTGATAATATGTGTAATGTTGCTTAAAAATAAAAAAGTATTCCCTTGAACTGTATTTAGGTATAATATTGACGCTGGTCTTTCTTGTTGTAGTTGCGTTTTTATTTTCTGGTATAAACTGTTTTCCTGTTTTCTTTTGTTGTTTGTGTTTGTTTTTTTGTGTTTTTTGGCTTAAGTTTGATGTTGCATAACCTTATAAATGGGCAAGTTGTCTTTACACATGGAGTTATTGCTTTGGTTATTAAAGATGTCTTTGGCGTTATTTACGCTCCTCAGAAAACGTTTAAAAAGATTGCTAAGGATCCAAAATATTTAGCGGTTATAGTGATCATTGGGCTTTTTGTAGCTTTTCAAGCTAGTTATTACTATAGTTATTACTTAAAAGTAAGCTATGAGCAAACTATGCCTCCTGTTGATCAGTTAGATGCTTTCACTGCACCCATTATCACTAATACTGTGATTGATACTTTATTTCCTCCACAAGTCGATAAACCCTGGAGTACTCCTCAGAAGGCATCTATATTAATAAATACTGATGACTTTATTAACCAAACTTATTATGGAAATAATAGTTTACAATTTATTCTAAATAATGCTAATAGTTTAACTGCAACTCTTGAACAGTTCGGTTACACCGCAAACTGTGAACCTGACAACGGTTTTACTGTCCTAACTATGAGCATTAAACAAGGTGCGTCAGATGCTGCTTTTCCAACAAAGGCTATAATAACACTATACACCGAAAATGGCACTTCAAACTATTTCACACTTGACATAACCTCCATGCTCACACACAACTATAACGAATGGAATAACCTAACCATCCCCGTAGGAACATCAGAGTGGCAGAGCACAGGTGCTCCTAACTGGTCAGAAATAACTGGGTTGCAACTTGCACTAACATACCCAGAATCTTCAAACATAAACATTTTACTACAAGGTGTATTCTTCCGCGGCCAATACCTATCCCCTGTTAGCGCTTTAGGTGTTGGAGCATTCCTTGGTAATGTAATATTCGTAGTTATTCTGCAAATAGCATTCCAATGGCTTATCCTAGCCGCGATAACATACATATTTATAAAAAGTGCAAAAGCAAACAATGTCATCTGGCGTCCCCTCTTCATCACAATAGGTTTCACCCTAATGGCCCTTGTTATGATAGCTGTATTTGCATTACTAACAACTACTATTGCATTACCAAACGTCTACTACCCCTATGATTTTCCACCTTATGGTTCAATAACATACCCTGACTTCATCATCAACGCAGCATCCCCAACATCACAAATAGCGTATGAATCCATAGTTGCAACAACAACAACTTATACCACAATCACTACAGCACTTAACATACTCATATACGTCTTCCAAGTTGTACTTGTTACATTTGCCATAAAAGCCGTTTCCGGTATTTCATACGTAAAAAACACCATAACATTAGATGCCGAAAATCCTCAACAACAAGAAGTACCACAAACTCCAGTCTCAGAATTTTCATATGTAAAAAGTGTCCTAATTGCAATCGGCGCTGTAATTATTTCTACTATAATAATAGCGTTCCTACAAGCAATGGGTCTATTTTAGATGCTATATGAAGCAGTGGCGAAAGCCAAACCTGTTTCCATTTTTTACATTCAACAACACGGCTTTTACTGTTTTTCTTATTTCTTAGACTGTTTAAGATTATTAGCAAGATTTATATTGTTTGAAAACTTTTTTCAAGTGAACTCTAAACATTTAGTTTAGCCGATAATACAGGTGAAAATAGTTGAGTATGGAAATAAAAGATCTTCGCGATGGCGCTAAACGCGTTAATGTTGAAGCAAAAGTTGTAGAAAAAGGCGATGTACGGGAAGTAAAATCAAAATTTGGTGATGCAACATACCGTATAGTTGATGCCGTTGTTGCCGATGAAACAGGTAGTATAAAATTGACCCTGTGGAATGAGCAAATCGAACAAGTTAACGTTGGCGATAACATCAAAATTGAAAATGGCTACGTTACAAGTTTTAAAGGCGAAACCCAACTTAATGTTGGTAAATTTGGCAAGTTAACAGTTGGATAAGCTGTTACACATTTTTGATTTTTTATTTTAATTTTTTACTATAAAGCTACAGTTTTTGTTGTTTGTTTATGTGGTGTTAATGTAAGAAAGGTAGAAAATAAAAAATTGGGTTTTTGTTTGTTAGATTTGTTTTCCGCATTGGGTGCAGAAGGTGGTTCCGGGTGCAACTGGGGCGCCGCAGTGTGGGCAATATTTTGCTTCCATTGTTGTTGTTTGTGTAGTTGATGGTTGTTGTGTGTAGTTGTTTTGTGTTGTTGTTGTGGTGGTGAATTGTTTTGTTTTTATGGTGCAGAAGGCGGTGGCTGCGATTATGAATGATATGTATATTAGGACTAGTCCTGTGAAGAATGCTATGGTTAGTATTGCGCCTATGATCATCATTGTTCCTGCTGCGTTGAATAGGCGTTCGCCGGAGCGTTTTGCTATGTCTTGGAATGCTTTTTTGAAGTATATGGCCATTAGTAAGTTGAATATGAATACTATTGCTAGGAATGGTAGGAAGTATGGGTTGTTGAAAACGTGGTATTGCATGTCAAATATGCCTGTGCTTTGGTTGAATAGTTGGCCTATGTTGAGAATGCGGCTTATGATGTCTGTGACGGAAATGTCTGTGATGTAGCTGATAAATTCGTTGATGCCTATGATGCTTAGGCCTATTGCGCCAAAAATTGTGCCTGTGAATGCGTTTCGGTAGATGTTGCCGTCTCTGTAGTGTTCTGCGATGCCTCTTATGCCGCTGAACATGAGGATGATGCCTATGATGCCGATGATTGGAATGAAACTTAAACAGAGTAATATAGAACCGATTGCAGCTAAAACTTTACTTGTTATTAAAGTATCGCTCATTAGACTTACCTGTAAAAAAGCGCTCATACTAGCATAAAAACTTTACATTAAAATCAGCCTTAGCTTGGTTAAGCTGTAATTATCAGTTTAGTTTAAGGGGGGTGTTTGTTGTGTTTTTGTTTTTATTTTTAGTGTTTTATGTCTGTGTTTTTGTGGTTTTTTGTTTTGTGGTTTTTTTGGTTTTTGTTTTTCTTTGTTGTTGTTTTTGGTATTGTTTGTTTAATTCTTTTGTGTGTTGTTTTTGATTGTTTTTTTATTTTTTGTATTTTGGTGTATGTGGTATGTGTTTATTAAGGTTAATTGTAATGTGACGTTGAAAATGGTGCGTGAATCTGTGGGGCTACTACCAGAAATAGAATGCTGTTTTTATATGGGAACTAGTAATTTAACATTGGACTTACGCTCTATATTGTTGGGCTGTGTTTAGATGAGAAAGACTATATTTAAAAAGCTTGAAGCGCAGGGGTTAATTGCTAATTATAATAGGCTACGTAAGAATCTTCCGCCTAAACTTCCTGAGCGTGTATTTATTTGGGACGAAACTTTTCGTGAAGGAATTAAGGCGCCAACGGTTTACTTAACTTATGTAGAGCAAGTAAAGCTTGCAAAGTTAATGGATGAATCCGGTGTAGCTATAATTAATGTTGGTTTTCCTGCTCTTTCTGAGGAAATAAAGCGTACTGTTAGTAGAATAGTTAATGAAAGCTTTGAGCATGCAAAACTTACTGCTTCTGCTGAGCCAACTAAACAAAGCATGGATGCCTGTTTAGAATGCGGTATAAAAGAAATTACTCTTGAAGCACCTATTAACGGGTTAAACTTGCAATACCGACATAAAATAACAAAAAAGCAAGCGCTACAAAAAATAACAGAGTCTATAACGTACTGTAAAGACCGTGGTGCAAATGTAAACTTTATGCTCATGGACGGTACAAGAACCGCTATAGAGGATATACTGCAAGTATTTCAACAAGCTGCTGACGTTGGTGCAATTCGCCTTGGACTTGCTGACTCTGTTGGTTTTATAAGACCCTTATCTATGAAATACCTAATGTCTCACATACGCGACGGCTTACCTGATGCCATAAAAAAGAAAATTCCCATATCTATCCACTGTCACAACGACTTTGGACTAGCAACCGCAAATGCCCTATCCGCTATGGAAGAAGGCGCCTCATACATTCACACGTGCATCGCCGGATTTGGCGAACGCGCAGGCATAACACCCTTCGAAGAAGTTGTAACATGCACAGAATTACTCTACAACATAGACACAGGCATTGACCTAGGCAAAATCTCAAGAATCTCCCAATCAGCAGAAAAAGCATTTGCCCTACCTATACAATTCCACAAACCTGTAATCGGCGAAAACATTTTTGCCCACGAAGTTGAAGAAGACGTCGAAGAAATGATGGCCCACCCCCTAGTCTTTGAACCCTTCCCTCCCGAAATTGTTGGACGCGAAACCACCGTGTTCATAGGCAGAAACACAGGCCAAAACCTAATCCAAGAAATGCTAGAAAAAGCCGGAATCCGCGCATCCCCAAGACAAATGGACGAACTCTTCAGACGCATAAAAGGCCCCCACGAAGGACTAGACAAAGGCGAAGCCCAAATGACCTACTACCAAGTGAAAAAACTAATGAAGGATCTTCAAAAAGGCTACACCATGGACGAATTCTGGCGACTCGTAGAACAAGTAACACGCCAAAAACCAAAAATGTACTCCGACAAAAAAGCCACACCCTAACACCTAAACCCCAACTGCCTCTTTACTTCCACAACCTCTTTTAAACTCAAACTTTTAGGATAATTATACAACGGACCACTAGGCTTCTCATTATAAAACGGCCTATTACAATTTGGACATCCCGACGTCTGAAACGGCAACCCACAACCAATAACCCTCTCTAAACTATCAGAGTCTAACCCAAAAGAAACAATTTTACCCTCTACATCAAAACTCATACATTCCAAACGTGTCATACCCTGCACCAACAAATACCGTACAAGCTGCAAACGCCTATAAACCCCAACACAAGGCTGAGACTGATGCTCTAATGCCGTACCTACAACAGGCGTAAACGCAAATAACGCAGGCAACACCCCCCTATCCACACACCACTGAGCCAAAACCACAACATCTCTTTCAACTTCACCCAACCCAACAATCAAATGCGTACTAACCCTACCTACCCCAAAAATCAACACCGCATCCTCAAGCAAACTACGCTCTTTACTCCAACTATAAACCCCACCCACTTCAACACCTTTCACTTTACAGAAAAGTGTTTCAGTTACAGCATCCAAAGCAATCCCAATACGATCAACACCAGCATTTTTAAGAAGCTGAATATTTTGACTATTCAATGGTTGACAAGATACTGAAACACAAACATTTGACTGTTTTTTAATTTCTCTAACTAAAGCATCAATATGCAAAAACACATCTGGAACATTTAAAGCCTGTATACAGACACGCCTAATTTTGTCCTCTTTAACAGCGTTCTCTAAGGCTGTAATTAATGTGGTGGTTGGAAAACTGGGCCACGTAACTCTTGCAAGCATTTCAGCACGACTTTTGCTACCTTTGGCCTGAGGACAAAAACTACAGTTAGCAGTACATTTGCCTTCTGTATACGTCATTAAATATGCAGTTGTAGGATTTACATCCATTTTGCCTTCAAGTAAACCTAACAATATAGCTGTGCCTAAGGAAACGCGTATTTGAGAGGGTAAGTTTGGGTTGGTTTTTATCATGTTTGTGTCTATGGTAGATATGTTATTGGGTGGTTTATGGTTTTTTGATTTATGGTTGTAGTTGTGGTTTTAGGTTTGGGTGGTGGGTGGTTGTTTGTAATGTTTAAATTCTGCTGTTCGTATTTATTTGTGAGGATATTTTATGTCGTTACAAAATTTTGCAAAAAATATTTTCACTGAAGGGGTTAGTACAGTTAATGAGACTGATCCTTTGTCTAGGTGTCTTGAATTTTTTAAAACTGAAATGCCTCCGGTGTTGGCTGTTTTAGATGATAGTGGTAAGTATATTGGTGTGATTGCTAGGCGTTGGGTTTTAAGGTCAAGGCTTGATCCTGCGTCAACGAAGGTGAAAAGTTTGATGCGGCGTGCTCCCAAGATTTCGCCTGATTCTGAGATTTCTAAGATTGCAAAGTTGATGATTGAGAGTGGAACAAGGCAGTTGCCTGTGTTTGAGGGTGAGGATCTTTTAGGGTTTGTAACTGATGAGAATATTATTAATGCTGCTGTGCGTCAAGAGTGGGGTAAAAGTAAAGTTAGTAGTGTTATGTCTCGTGCGCCATATACTATTGATGCTCATAGGTCTGTTGGTGCAGTGTTAAACTTGTTTAGAGAACATGGTTTTTCGCATGTTCCCGTTATGGATTCGGGAAAAGTTGTAGGTATTATAAGTATACGTGATATTTTAGAGAGAATTTTTCAACCCAATGAACGTCAAACTACTGGGGATAGAATGGGTGAAAAAGTTGAAACTTTTAGCATACCTGCCAGAGGTATAATGAGTAGCCCCGTTATCTCTATTGAAGCTGGTGCTAATTTGCGTGAAGCTGCAAAAAAGATGCACGACTACAACGTATCCTGCTTAGCAGCAACCCTAAATGACCGATTAGTAGGTATGATAACTAAACTTGACTTCTTAGAGCCAATTTCCCAAACAGAAACAACAACTCCAAATTTAACTATCCAATTTGGTGTAAAAGATACCCGAATAACCAATGATCA
>WREZ01000058.1 GCA_009779045.1 Candidatus Bathycorpusculum sp.
ACAGTAACAAAAAGACGGAGTATAGCGTCAAAAATTTGTTAAATCTGTTCATAATTAATTACGTGTGTGATAAGCGGATAAAAAGTTTCTGTTTTATTGACAAAATGTGGTTAAAGTTTCTTAAGAGCAGTTTTTAATGCTGTTTGTAGGTAATAGGTGTAGGTTGTAGGAGTTGTTATAGGGTTTAGAAACAAAAATTAATATTTACAATTTATATTAGTTATTAATGTTTGTGAGGATGTGTGGCGTATGGAGTTTCAGAGTAGGAATGTGATTTCGATACAGGATTTTTCTAGAGAGGAGATTGATTATGTTTTTGAGGTTAGTAGGTCTATGGAGTCTGTTGCTAAGTCTGGGTCGGATGTTTTGAAGGGTAAGATTTTGGCGACTTTGTTTTTTGAGCCGTCGACGCGGACGCGGTTGAGTTTTGAGGCTGCTATGCAAAAGTTGGGTGGGTCGACTATTGGGTTTAGTGATGCTGAGACGTCGAGTGCTAAGAAGGGTGAGAATTTTGTGGATACTATTCGTACGGTTGAGAATTATGCTGATGTTATTGCGTTGAGGCATCGTTTAGAGGGTGCTGCGTCTGTGGCGGCGGAGTGTTCTAAGGTTCCTATTATTAATAGTGGTACGGGTGCTCAGGAGCATCCGACTCAGGCGTTAATTGATCTGTATACTATTCAAAAGGAAAAGGGTCAGATTGATAATTTAAAGATTGCAATTATTGGTGATTTAAAGTATGGTAGAACGGTGCATTCGCTTGCTAGGGCTTTGATGAATTATAATGTGGAGCTTTTTTTGGTTTCGCCTGAGGTTTTGCGTATGCAGGGGAATATTTTGCGTGAGGTTAGAGGTAAAATTTCTGTAGTTGAGAAGCAGTCTCTTGAGGAAGTAATGCCAGATATTGATGTGTTGTATGTAACGCGTATTCAGCAGGAGCGTTTTTCGGATCCTATAGAGTATGCTAAGCTTAAGGGTACTTATCGTATAGATCAAAAAGCTATTAAGACAGCTAAAAAAGACCTAATAATTCTACATCCTCTGCCAAGAGTAGATGAAATTGCGCCAGAGATTGATCAAACACCTCACGCACGTTATTTCCAACAAGTGGGTAACGGATTATTTGTAAGAATGGCCATACTTTCACTAGTGCTTGGTGCAACAAAGTAAGAGTTAAGTAGAGTTGTATCTGTTAACGGTTCCTAGGGTGCTCATGGCGCCGCAGTTGGGGCATTTGTGTTTAGTGCCAAACCAGCTTTTTTGGCAATTTCGGCAATAGGTAATTACGCGGTTATAGGTGAAAAATTCTAAGGATGGATAAGAGGATATTAGGTGTCGAGTTAAGTCTAAAAGGTTTAGAGGAGTAACGTCTAAGGCGTCTAATTCGATAAAGTTTAAGGAGCCGCCTATGGTTAGTCCGGATGTTTTTTGTATAAAGGTGAGGTTGTCTGTTTGAATTGTTAGGGGTTCAGGGGTGAGTTTTAGTTGTTTGGATGTTGAGTAATATGGTTTGTCGCGTGTTCCGGAGAATTTGACTTTTGCTATGCCGTATGTTTCTATGTCAAGTTGGGCTAAGCGTTCAGAGGCTTCTGGGTGGCATAAAATGGCAGGGTAGAGGCGTTTGCCGTGTTTTCGGCCAATTTTGTTTCGGAAAACCGTAATAGTTTGAGTTAATTCTTCTAGAAATGTTTGGCTTTCGGGTTCATTTATGCTTTTTTTGGTGAAGGCTTCAATGGCTTCTGTTAGGCCTGCAAAGTTGATAACTCGTGAGCAATTCTCTAGTCTAAAGTATGTATCGCCAGAGGTGTTTTTAAGTAAAAAGTGTAAAGAGTTTTTTCCAAACTGTCGCAGTGTATTGTATTTTACGCTTAATGTGCGGGCGGCTAGTTCATATTGTTCTTTTAGTAGGTCAAAAAACTTGTTTTTATCGCCTTCAGTGTCTTGAACTATTCTAGGTAGATTTATAGTTACGCTACCTAAGCATCCGGTGCGTAAGGTGTCGGTTTCCCAATCTTCTGTTAAGTCTGGGACAAGTTTTGTTCCTGTAGAAGAAAAAACAGATAACGCATTTTCTTTTGTTGTAAGGTTAGCAAAATAGAGCATACCGTGTTGAGCGGCTAATGTGTGAGCTTTTAGCAGCAGGTCCTGCGTGTTTTTGTCGTTTAGAATTTTTGAGCTGAGTTTTATGACTAATTTAGGATTTGTTAAGGGTTTTGTTGTGGTAATTTCGCTATAGACTTGGAGGATTAGATCTGCTATAAGTTGAGCCTCGTTAACATAGTCACCGTATTTACCGTTAAATTGACCGTTAGGTCCTATAGCTTGTTTTTCGGCTATGTTTTTTGGAGTAGAAAAATTTATCTCTAAAGTTGTTTTGGCATGTTGGTTAAGGTTTAAGATAAACAGAAATAAGGTTTCTTTTACGGTAGCCTCATCAGCGTCTTTGATGTAGGGGGCTATAAATATGTTAAAGTAGCTAAAGATTTGTTGGTGACTAACTTCTCGTTCAGAATGTAATAGAACATTAAGGGCAATAGATAGGGCTTCTTTAAAGTTTTTTGGGGGTTCAAAAGAGACTTGCGTTATGTCGTCGAGTTTTAGGCCGTTTAAGAAGAAGAAGCGCATGTCATGAATTATTTCTCTAGGTTTAAGAAGCCAAGTGCCTAAATCGTCAATGTTTATACTGCCCGAGAGGTGCGCGTCAGCTATGTCGCGTGAAAAAATGTTTAGAAGAGTATATTCCTCTATGAGGTTTTGTCCAGCTTTAGAGAGCAAATTAGAAGCATCTAAACTATGATGATCCTTAGCTTCAATAAATGCTGTCACTTCATGAACAGGCATACCCACCCGTGTTAACTTGTGACGATAATCCTCAAACCCTTTCTCAACTAATATTGCATTTACCATTTCACGAATTAACGCTGCAGTAATGTATTTTGTTTTAGACTTAAGCAGACGTTTCTCTGCTTCTTTTGCAGCTTTTTGAGCAAGCTCCGCAGGCACTTTTGCCTCCTTAATTAAAGAGTTAGCAATTTTATTTTGATCAAACTCTTCCAAAGTAAAATGCGAAGTGCGAACAAGCATACCCTTAGGAGTAAAAGCTTTCTTCTCCACACGATCAGCAATATCTAGAACCATTTTGCCTAAGTCAGTTAAGAAATATTTTCTTGCATCCACATCAACCTCTACTAAATCTGCTTTAAGAAGAAATTTTAAGTGATACGCAAAACGGCCAGCATCTCTGTTAGGATTCATTTTAAGATAATTCATCAATTCTGTATAAGAAAGAGCACCCCGATCAAATAACAGATTTAAAAGTTGCAGCCTGAGGGGTGAGGAAACAGCTTTAAGAACTTTGACGCCCCGTGCTCTATGTGGAAGAGTAACCATTCATTTTGCCCTCAGTTTATTTTGGCGCTTACCCTGTAAGTGTAAGGTAAAGCTATACTTTAGCAGATGTCATATTTATACAGCTCTAAAAACAAGAAAGCAAAAGGTTAGGTTAACGCTTTTTTTATGGTTGTATAGAGAATTATTAGTATAGGTATTGTAAAAAGTGTAAGGAAAAACAGGTGTGGTAAGCCTATGATAGGTAAAACTACGAAGAGAGGTTTAGTGAAGGGATAATTAGTAAATGTAGACATTAAAAGGGTGGCTATGGGTATTAAGAGCATAAGGTTTGTTTTGTCGTTTTTTAGAAATATTTTGTAGTCTTGGGTTTTTGCTAGAATTATGAGGGCTGCAGCAAATAGTGAAAGCTCTACTGTAATGTTTATGGGGTCATTTAGGCCTATGTATTTAAAGCCTAATTGGTGGAATCCAAAAAGGTTATTGGATATGGGCCAAAATAGTTGAAGTTGGCCGCCGATAAAAAAGTCTCCAAGTAAAAAGTGAGAAATATATGCTATAAAGTAGGGTGCGGCACGTTTACTATAGATAATGAAAAATGGTGTGAATATGAGAAGAGCAAAAATCAGAGAATGTGTAGGTCCATGATGTAGGGGGGTGCCTATGAGGGTTTCAATAGCTATATCAATATCAGGTAATAAAGACATTAAGAGTAATGTTGGAATGTTTGGGTTGACTTTTAGAAGTTTAGATGACGCTTTACCTATAAGGTAAGCTAAGGATAAATGGCCAACAGCAAACATAGTCAACTATAGTGGAAGCATCTGAAATTATTAAGTATATAGCCCGGCATGTTAAAGTTTGATATTTGCTTAATATAAGAAGCTTTCAAAAAAATAAGATGACGGTTCAAATTAGTCTTTTCTTTGGTATTTCTTGTCCACTTGTTTACGTGTGAGAAAAATTATTTTCAAAACAGAACTATTTCTTTGCCACCGGCTTTTTTTAGCAACAGACCGATACAATGTCTTGGATAAAACAGAATTTGTGTCATGTGTAGCCATGGCATGATTACTTGTATTAACGTAAATATATGGAGAAAGATAATCAAAAACATCTTTAGAAAAGGAAACATCACCATCACCATCACTATTAACATAACTATTAGCCCAGTTCATAATAGGATGTTTAGGGTAAGGTTTTCGAGCGTCTAAATGAATATGGTCAGCATATATGTCATGGTTTCCTGAATATATTTTGGGAAATTCACAATAATCAACTTTACCACTATTTACATGTACATAAAAAGTTTCTATATCAACTATTCTCCCATAAAATATTCGTCTTATTAACCTATAAATTCCGTTAAAGTACTTATATTTCCTCAGATGTTCATCTTTAAAAACCAAAGTTATTTCTCGCAAATATCCGCCGTAACCATCAAAGAGTTTTTGACCATAATAAATAGCTATTAAACCATTATCAACAGTATCTTCAGTTACTTGACTAATAATAGGAAAAACTGTGGAACATCACCAGCATCTTGTGTATTTCTTCCAACAATTTTCCAGTGCATAAACCAGTCACAATTATAGTTACAAAGGGGTACTTCTTCTAATGGTTATCGTTTACAGAAGTTATTCCACTATGAATCATTGTTTTTTAGGTTTTTTGCATAGTTTTTGCATAAGTGTTAGGGGGATTTTTAGGATTTTTGAGACTATACCTAACCCTGATGACATTAATTGGAGGTTGGTTATGTCTGTATAGTTTATGGCGCCTATGAGGGGTATTATTAGGATGTATATGAGGAGGAATAGTATTGTTCCAATAAGGAGTGTTATAGGGTATGATGCGTTGAAGAATTGTGAGAAGGCGTATGCGGCTATGGAAGCTGTTAGGGATGCTGTAAAGATTTTTCCTGAGTTTTTAAAGTCTGCTTTGACGTGATAGTTTTTCCATGACCAAATTAATCCCCAGATTAATCCGGGAATTGTTGAAACCATAATGGATAATATGCCTCCGATTATTACTAGCATTTCACTGTTAGTGCCGCCTAAAGTTCCAAAGTATGTGATTAGGGCATATGAGAAGGGGAGGCTTATTGCTAATGAGAGTATGCTTTGTTTTAGCATTTGTTGTGTTTTGCCAATACCTGTTTGGAAAGCGACTAAGCTTACGTGTCCGAAGAGGACAAACAAGTTTACAATTGAGGATATGGCTAAAAATAGGGGGGCATATGGGAATTTTGAGGGGATTCTGGGGGCAAATAGTGAGTTTAATAGTAAGTGTATTATGCCGTCTTGGGGGAAGAGGGTGTTAACTAGGGGTGTTGCTAGGGCTATTATGAACATTGTTGTGGGTATGAGAAAGAGGGAGGTGTATTTTACTGAGGAGGAGAAGACGGTTTTTACTAATTCAGGTTCTTTTTGTGGGTTTAGTTTTGAGAAGGTTGGAAATAGGGCTGTTGATATGGGGAAGCTGATAAAGGTGACAAGTACAGAGAAGCATGTTGCGGCGTAATAGTTTCCCATCATGCCGTCGCTGGTATATATGGCCATAAGAAAGAGGAATAATTGGGGTAAAACTCCTATGACAATATTTGGTACTGTTAGGGGTATGCCGTATTTTAGTAGTGGAATTAGGGTTTGTTTTATGTTGCATTTGCCTATTTTTGATTTATGTAAGGGTCTAAAGAGGGCAAAATAGACAAGTATTAAACTAATTATGCCGCCTACTACAACAGATGTTATAGTGCCTAAGACTACGCCTAAAACGCTAAAGCCTAAAAGGACTAGTAAAGGGCCAAGTAGTGTTTTTGTTAAGGATAGAAGGATTTGTGTGAAACTGTTTAGTTTCATTTTTTCAAAGCCTACAAATGTGGCGGTAGTAGCAGAAACAATGGCGCTTGCAAAAATAGAAAGCGACATTAGAGCAATTAGAGGTGAGGCGTCAGGACGGTTAAGAATATTAGCTAAGGGTTGAGCTATAGCAAAACAGGCAAGAGATAGCAGGGCGCCACTTATGAGTTCAAAAATTATGCCTGAGAGAATTACATCATGTATTTCATCAGTTTTATTTGCAACTCTCAAACTTGCAATTTTTTGAGTCATAGCAGAATTTACACCTAAATCTCTAAAAAACGCAATAATAGTGGAAGGAATAAGAACTATACTATACAAACCAAGCTCATCAGGAGACAACAAACTAGCCAAAACCAAAGTACCTAAAATCTGCAACACCGTAGAGCTAACAACACCAATTAAAAGAAAAAAGCTTCCAGCAGTCGAAGACTTACCCATCTGCAAAGCTTTATCTTCCATACTAACATACAACCTTGCCTAAATTAACTTAAGGGTATTTTTATAGGCTTTGGAAAAACAAACAAAAACACACAAACAACCAACACAGCAAAAATAAAGGTTGTATTATCATTATTTTTTACTCTCTTTTGAGAGAGAGGTTTATTTTATGGATGTTTTTAATGTTGCAAAGTATGTTAGTACTTGTTCGAGTTCTGTTTTAGACATTGTTAGTATTGTTTGTACGGTATCTCTTTGTTTTATGGAGGGAGACTCATTGACTGCTGCTATAGCGTAGTCTAGGTGGATAAATAAATGGTCCCAGGAAAAGTTGGCTTGTTTGCCTTTTAGAGTATATAGAGCTAAAGCGTATGCGCTAGCACGGTTTAAGCTATCTTTAAATGTTTTAAGGGCAGAAGCAACAATAGTTGCGTCATAATTTTGTGCTAAAAGACCGCTGTTAATTTGACGATAACTATCTTCTAATAGGGTAATCTCTGTATAAAGATCCTGTCTAAGTTTTATTTCAGTTGCTTTGGGCATATCTTTCACCTAATTAGGCTTTTCCGAACCATTTATCAAACCAACTGTTAAACATTGCGAGACATTCATTGTTGTATGCTGTTTCGCCTGATTCTTCACGTATGCAACTTGCAAGTTCTATGTTGTTTAAAAGTTCTGTTTTTGCTTCATTTAAACATGCTTCCACATCATCAAGCATGTCACTACCACCCGTAGCATAATCCTTTACTGAATCACTCAAAAAAGACCGCTTCGCTTGGATCAAATCTTCAAATTTACCCTCTAACGACATAACAAACAACTACAAAAATAGTATGTATGTTAAGGTTATTTAATTTTTGGGCATTCACACACC
>WREZ01000059.1 GCA_009779045.1 Candidatus Bathycorpusculum sp.
CCTATGTCCTCTTAGTGCTGGTTGTGGCATTGATTACTATACCAATTATTTGGTTGGTTATACAAACGCACGAGTCTGCACCCTTTTTAACGCCAATTATTATCCTTGGCCTTGTTATTATAAGTGTTATTATTAGTAAAACCGGTTATAAACCCGCTCAACAACCCGACCAACGTAGAGGGGTTTATACAGTTAGCAGAATAGTGCGAGCGTTTGCTTCAGGTGCAGTTGCTATGCTTGTAGTAGGCTTTATCACAATGTCCTTTATACGGCCTCTATTGCCAAATTATTTTTGGTATATCTACATAGTTATCTTATTTGCCCTTGGAGCCATTATTGGAGATACTCTTCAAAGAATGTTGCAAAAGAAACATGATTAAATATCGCCGCTTCTAAGCAAGCTTACCCGTTTATGGCTAAAATTGGTTTGGTCTTCATAAAACTTTTAAATTTGTGTTTTTCAAATTTTTGCTCCTTTAATTAACCAGAATTCGTTTATAGGTCCCTCTATCAACCGTTTTGAAGCTTTTTAGCAGATATGGCAAGTCAACTTTACCTAATTAGATTGTTTGGTCGCATTCTTTTTACTGCTTTTTACAGTTCATTTTTTCTTCTTTGATGTTATTCTTATGTAGTGGTTTGCGGAAAAACGGTTTTTTCTGTATCTTTAGGTTTTTATACTTTGAGTGAACGTACTCTGCGCGATGCATTTGACTACTCCCTTAAAAAATTCAAAATCTTTAAACAAAAAAACTTCTTTGACTGATTTGGACATGTATAAACGGGTGTCTTCTTCAGAGAAATCTTGTAAATCTAAGAAAAATTTGGTTGCAGCGGGTGTTGTTGAGGAGAAAACGGTTTTGTGTGCGTTTGATGAGGTAAATGTGGCTGGTAAGAGGGTTAAGCATCATTATACTTGTTCTTATAGTGATCCTTTTAATATTAAAAAGTTGGTTTCGTTAAATTTTTGTTCGTCTTTTCAAAAGTTTAGGCTTAATCTTGAGGCTTTGCAGATTAAAAATACTGGTCATATTGATAAGTTGATTGCGTTAGATGCTCTGCAGTCTAAGTTTGTTCCTTATGGTTTTCAGATGCAGACTGCTTTGCAGGTTATTAATGAGATGAATGCTAATGCTATTTTGGCTGATGAGGTGGGTTTGGGTAAGACTGTTGAGGCGGGGTTGATTATGAAGGAGTTGGTTTTGCGTGGGGAGGTTAATTCTATTTTGATTGTTTCTCCTAAGAGTTTGCTTTCTCAGTGGAAGGTTGAGATGGATGAGAAGTTTGGTGAGGTTTTTTCTATTGCTAATTATCCTGGTGAGCGTGTGGATTTTAAGTGTGGGGGTAGGGTGATTTGTTCTCATAGTTTGTTGGTGCGTAAGTTTGAAGAGTTTTCTGGTCGTGTTTGGGATTTGGTTGTGGTGGATGAGGCGCATGCTTTTCGGAATGTGCATAGTAAGGGTAGGGGGTGTCTTGGGGGGTTGCGTAAGAATCATCTTTTGATGTTGACTGCTACGCCTTTGTGTAATCGGCTTACGGATTTGTATAGTATTGTTGATTTGATTCATCCGGGGGTTTTGGATAGTGAGCGGGCGTTTGTTTCTAGGTTTGCAGAGGATGCTAAGAGTCGTGTTGTTAGGGAGGTGGAGGCGCCTTTGCTTAGGCGGATTTTGCGGGATATGATGTGTCGTACGCGTCGGGAGCAGACGGGTATTCCGTTTACTAAGCGGGTGGTTGAGTCTAGAACTCTTGAGGCTAATCCTTATGAGCGTGAGTTTATAGATCAGGCTACTCAGTATTTGCAGGCTGTTAGTCAAAATAAGTTTAAAACTATTGAAACTTTGATGGCTAAGAATCCTAATAGGAAAATTAGTGGTCCTCAGAGTCATGCTATATTGGTTTTTCAGGCTATAACTTTGCATCAGTCTTTTTCTAGTTCTCCTGATGCTGCTATTGAGTCTTTGAATGGGCGTAAGCAACGTTTTCCTATGGAAGCTGCAGCAGCTGATAAGTTAATTGAGATGGCTAAGAAAGTTAAGAGTGCTAAAATGGATTTGTTGTGTAATATTTTAAGGGAGGCTCCTAGGGAGCAGGCGTTGATTTTTTGTTTGCGAAAGATTACTGCGCGTAAGCTTAGAGATTTGATTAATAAAGAGTTTGGTAAGGCTGAGGTGTATTTGGGTGATATGAATCAGGTTGAGCGTGATGCTGTTATTGAAGCTTTTAAAAAAGGGGATATTCAGTATTTGATTGCTACTGATGCTGCTGCGGAGGGTCTTAATTTGCAGAATTGTGCGTTAATGTTTAATTATGATCTACATTGGAATCCTATGAAAATTGAGCAGCGTATAGGTAGACTTCATCGCTTCAAGCAAGATAGAGATGTTACAGTGTTTAATTTAGCTATTAAAGATACTGTTGATGATTATGTTTTGCATATTTTGTATCAAAAAATTGAGTTATTTACTATGACTATTGGCAAAATGGAGACTGTGCTAGCTGAGCTTAAAGAGGGTGATCAGGATATTCAAAAAACTATAGCTGAAATCTTGTTACGTAGCAATTCACGTATAGATATTCAAAAAGAATTAGAAAAACTCGCTAACAATTTGAACGCGTCAAGAGATAGTCAAGAATTAGCTGAACAATTCACCCGAGGCGTTATTGATTGAGCAAAACCCCACTACCAGGTAATGGGGTTGAAAACTTTTTTGAAGCCTATCTTAAAGCTAAGGAGGGTAAAATAACTCGTAGAGATGGCCTTATACATGTAACTTATCCTGATAAACAGGAAACGTATACGTATTGTCCCTCTGTTAGTTATGAAAGAAACGTTCCTCTTATTGCACCTGGTAGTCCTGCTTTTCAACAGGTTTTACGTGAATGTCAAAAAAACGGCGTTTTATGTCAAATTCAACTTAACCCTCAAGAGGACAATTTACAAACAACTATACAACGACATTTTAAAGATGCCGAGTTTGCCTGTATTGACTGTGATAAAATTACTCTTGGACAAAACATGGTTAGTGTTTGTGTTAAACCAAAAAGTTGTTATCATCAAATTAACTATGGCAAAATTCATCAAATAAAAACAGGTAAACAAGAGTCTGTGCGTTATTTTCAATTTTATTACTCTTTGGTATTTTCTAACAAGTTGCGATCAAAAAATGAGGAAATATTAACTGTTTTACTTGACGAAAAAGCCAACATTTTAGACATAACAACTTTAGATGACGTAAATAACAATAGTAATAATCCCTTTTTATCGGATAACACTTTGATAGTTTCTGAGTGTAAAAGTAAAGTTAAGTCTGAACTGTTTGAACAACTCAAAGATGTGGTTGATAAAAAAATAGAGCTGCTTCTCTGTGAAAAACTAGCACTTTTTGATTTACCCATCGCCCGTGAAAAAAGAGTTAAGCTTAGAGCATTTGAAAAACGGCTTAAACAGGAACGTCGTGAACAAATTCTTTCCCGCAAACGTGATTTTGACCCCTTAAAATGGCAAAACAATTACCAAACACTCTTAAAACGCGAAGAAGAGACCTATTTAACCAACATATCTGTACAATTTATCAATTTTCTAGTTATTAACACTTACAAAATAAAATTTGACATACTTCTTAACAATGAGGCCGTAATTCATTCCACTTTAACTTTAGGCTTAAACCAAACCCTAAACATTACTTGCCCCATATGTAAAAAACTTTTTACCGAGGGTTATGCTACCCAAGACGGCTTATATGTATGTGAAAACTGTATTAAACAGTCTATTGACTCAGGTAAAATATACTCAAAAAAAGCCCCCCTAAGCTTTGATGATACCTTAAACGAGTACATAGAACAAGGCACAGGCTTTATCTGCTCTGTATGCCAAAAACGCCACAGCAGCATACTTGAATTCAAATGCAGCCACGATGACTCAAGCGTTTGCATCCACCATTATGGTTTCTGCGACACCTGCGGTAACAAAAAAATATACTCAAAAAACAACCTCTCATACACTGATGAATTTAAACATCAACTATGCCCAAAACACGCCCCAGCTAAGGAGTAAACAATTAATTATGTACAACACAAAATTTAGCGGCCTTATACAAGAAATACTCAAAAACCCAAACATAGACATAGTAGAACTACTTCAAGACAAACTCCGCCTACCCATAGACAAAGCAGAAGTCCTAGCTACACGAATAGAAAAACAATACCTCCAAACAACAAACAACAACACCAAACAACCCCCCCTAAAAATAGTTACAAAAAAACCCACAGACAACATAAAACAACCACAAGAACAACAACAGCAGCAGCAACAACAACAAAAGGAAACCATGTATACCCTTGAAAGCTTATCAAATAAAGAGTTTGAAACATTCATAAAATGGCTTCTACAAGAATTAGACTACAACATTTACCCAGAAAAAATACCTACATTTTTAGGTGTAGACTATTTAGCAACAAAAAACGGTTCAAAAACAGTAATTTTAGCCCGTAAATACCCCAATTTTTACGTTGCTTCTAACGCTACTGTTTTAATGGCTCAACAGGCAAAACACAATTATCAATGCGAAAACGCAATTATCTTAGTTACTACAGAGTTTTCTGAACAGGCAAAACTAAACGCCGAAAAATGTGATATTGAACTTTGGGATGTTCAAAAACTCGACGAGAAAATCTTAGAAGTTAACAAAAAAGCAGAGTTAGATACTCAAACTGTTTTTCCCCTATATAGGGGAACTCTTATGGATAGTTTATTAGCGTTAGTAGAGCATAAGAAATTCTTAATTGAACAGCGTACAGGTGAAAAGTTTGATTTATTTTTTCCAGGTGTAGCTTTTCCTTTGTTAACTTTTCAAGTACAAAACGGCAGGGTAATACGGCTAGTTTATAGAATTAAATACAATGAACCCTTAGGCGAAACTGATGGTGAGGAGTTAATTAAATGTGACCGAAACGGTAACAACCGCTCTGGACCACCAGACGATGAGGCATACACACAAGTAACTGAGTATCTTGAACAATTTTTAGAATAATAAAACTAAAAAATAAAAGGGGTTTAAAATGGAAAAGCTGAGTTACCCCACAAATATGTGGTGGTTTATTCGTCCTCGCAGTCTTCACAGTCACAATCGCATTCTTCGTCGGACAATTCTTCGTCTTCTTCTTCAAAACCAAAGAGTTTGTGTACCATTTTTTTTACACCAACACAGGACATATTTACATAAGTTAATAAACCCTTTTCACCAAACACCTAAAAATAACTAACAAACACGTATAACACAATAACACTGCTGCTCTGCTAAGGTAGAAAACAAGTTTTAACTTAAATTTTGTCTTTCTTATTATTCTATATAACAATAATGTGAGAAAAAGGTGGTGGTTTATGTTTATAATTTTTTGTTTGCTAGTCTTGCCTTAAGTCTGGGGCAGTTTTCGAAATCTTTAGTTTCACAAAATTCTTCTTTATCTTTATCAGATGGTGTAAATGTAGCTGCTACTGCCCGTATTGGTGGATCTGCATAACATCTTTTTCCGTCAAAGTACAAACATCGCATGTATACTCACCAATATTTTACTCCTGTTTGCGGCTTTAAACTTTATGCTAAGCAACATACACATATTATTCTATACAAATAACTATTTGACTTTTTTATACCTATATTTACACCTAATCATACAACTAATTTTTTATACCAGTTTTTAATATATACTCCTTCGTGGGAGGAGGGGAAGTCCACCACCAACCCTATCACACCCCTTCCCTTTCTCCCATACCTCTAAACAAACAATTATTCTCAATTTTAATTGACTATTTTCGTTTATACAAACTTCCCAAGTTAGTTGAATGAATTATCCAGTATTGACAAAATGTGTTTTATACCTTAAACTCAAAAGGGTTTAAGTAGATTGCATTTTATAGTAACATGACTGAAGGATTATTTTCCTTTGATATTATGCGTTTGAATATGAAGGTTTGCTCTTAATGAGTGTCTTCTATTTCTCGCTTAACAGATCAACAACAATATTTGGGGTAGAGCTATGGGTAATCAAAAGGTCACTACTATTACTAATACTACTACTGTGGAGGCGTTGAATCTAACTAAAGAGTTTGATTTTCAGAATTCAAAGGTTTTAGCATTAGGTGATGCAACTTTTAGTATTGTTTTAGGCGAGTTTGTTGTTATTTTGGGGCATTCGGGCTCTGGTAAGAGTACTTTGTTAAATCTTGTAGGCGGGTTAGATAAACCTTCAAATGGTACAATTAAGGTGTGTAATACAGATTTATCTTCTTTAGATGATAATGCTCTTTCTTCTTTTAGATCTTTAAATATTGGGTTTATTTTTCAAACTTATAATCTTGTTTCCACTTTAACGTCTCTTGAAAACATTTATTTTCCTATGAAATTGGCTAATTTTGAGGATGAGCAATTAATTAAAGAAAGGGCTGATGAGCTTTTAGCTTTAGTTGGTTTAACAAGTAGGGCTGATTATCTTCCTTTTCAACTAAGTTGTGGTGAACAGCAAAGAGTAGCTATAGCCCGAGCGCTTGTAAATGATCCTTCACTAATTTTAGCTGATGAGCCTACAGGAAATTTAGACTGGGTTACTGGTAAAGAAATTATCTCTTTTTTAAAACAGATAAGTAGAGATCAAAAGAAGACTATGATTGTTGTAACTCATGATGAGCGTTTAGTAGAGTTTGCTGATGTTGTTATGAGGCTTGAAAAAGGGAGAATCGTAAGTATTGTTAGGTCTTCTTGATTTTGCCAAAAAAAGTTTTAGGCATAGGAAATTTCAGCCTGCCATAACTCTTATAGGTTTAACTATATGTGTTGCAAGTACTATTTTCTTAGTTTTACTTGGACAAGGTTTAGGTTTACTTTTTACCCAAAATACGGGAACTCGGTTTGTAAACTTTTTATCAAGTACTATTTCTCAATTTATCTACTTTGACACTGCCCTTATTTTTCTAGTTGGTATGGTTGTGATTTATTTTCTTTTTTCTTCACTTATGGTTGATCGGCAAAAAGATGTAGGTTTGATAAAGGCGTTAGGCAGTAAGGAGAATCTTGGTTTTGGTTATGTTATGGCTGAGCCGTTGCTTATATCTATTTATGGTTGTATTAGTGGTGGGCTTTTGGGTTCTGTTGCTTTTGTTATTTATTCTGCATGGTTTTTGCCTAATGTGCTCTTATCTCAGGGGTTGATTTGTTTGTTTTTGTTTTTAGGCTTTTTAGTGATTTCTTTTTTGTGTTCTTGGATTATTTCTAGTCGTAGGGCGGAAGCGTTTTTTAGGGTTACGCCGGTTAACTTGTTTGCGGGTGATACGCAAAATTTTGATTTTGTTAAAGAACAATTAGAGGGTTTAAGAAAGTTTCTTGACAGGTTGCCTTGGTCTCTTCAAACGGTTCTTAAAGGTATAATTCGCAGTAGATCTAGGTCAAAGACTGCGTTTGTTTGTCTTACGCTTTGCA
>WREZ01000060.1 GCA_009779045.1 Candidatus Bathycorpusculum sp.
CGTAACAGAACCATCTGAACCATCCCTGTAGAGTAAGTGTTTACTTTAAGGAAGCTCTAATGTGAGGCGTATAGTTGCCCAGATTCCCCATGGCTTTCAAGCAGATAATAATGCTGTTTGGATAAACCATGTGACCATACGGGAATTCATCGGTTACGATGAGCAACTATTAGCCTCATCCCAAAACTTTTTTACACCAATTAAAACCAGCCTTTTACTTGCAAAAATCGTAGACTTTAAAAATACTAACAACAATGTTTTTTCGTCTGATTTTGATGTACTTCAAATAATTCGTAATTTAACAGTTGGTGATAGGGTTGCTTTAATTTTGCAGTTGCGAAAAATCACTCTTGGCAACATTCTTCACTGCATCATACACTGTCCCAACTGTGCAGAAAAACTATCCATAGACCTCCCCATAGACTCCATCCTCCAACCTCCAAACCCAAACCCACAACCAACATACACAACAAACATCAACAGCCATGACCAACAATATGCTCTCCAAATAAGGCCCATAAACGGCGCAGACCTAGAAACCCTAATACAAAACCCAACCCCTCAACCAATAACCGCTGGTGATGATAGTGGTGGTGGTGTTGATGTTGTTTTTTCAGAGAAACTGTTGCGTGCTTGTATTGTTTTCTCTGATCCTCCTTTGCCTAAAACGTTAAGTCGTCAATTTCAAGAACAGTTAAGCAAAAAGTTATCTGAAATTGATCCCCAAGCAGATTTAACCCTAAACATTACCTGCACTTTATGTAGCAAAACTCTGCAAACAACTTTGGATATTGAAGACTTTTTTTTCCAAGAAATCGCCTCCCGATATCCCCAACTTGAACGAGAAATACATTGGATAGCTCTCCACTATCACTGGGATGAAAAAACCATACTATCCCTACCTACAAGCAAACGAAAACGATACGTTGAACTAATAAACGCCTCAATAACAGGAGAAAACCTATAATGACAACCAACACCACCAACAACAATAACAGCAGCAGTAATAACGATAATTCTAACCCCCATAGTAGTAGTGGTCTTAGTGGTGGTGGGGGTAGTTTTGTTGTGCGTTTAATTGCTCGGTCAACAAAAAAGCCAACAATAACCTCGTTAAATATTCAACCTGAATTCATGCCTGATATGTTACTTGACACTTTTCAGTTGCCTCCAAACTATTGGCAGCAATCATATATAGATCCTCTCCAAATTCAAACTAACCCCGACCAACAGTGGCAGCAGCAAAATAGTAACACCCCAATGTCTAACGCGGTTTTAAGTGAGTTTTCCTCTCCAGCTACTACATCTGCTAATTATTCTAAACCTAAAAATAATGTTGTTGATGTAAACTCGCAAGAACAAATAAAACAAACCTCCAAAGAACAGCAACAAAAAGCAAACAACAGCAAAAATACTAATAATAATGATAGTTTTTCTTTTGTTGATAAAGCAGTCTTAGATGAGTCTTTAGCTCCCTCTACCCCATTATCGTCTGTTTATTCTAAACCTCAACAAAATATTGTTGATGATGTAATCTTACAAGAGTCCCAAAAACCCTCTAAACCACATAAAATAAACAACCATAACCATAACAATAACTCTTTAGTAGCTGAAAAGGTTGGATCTGTTCTTCAAGTTGAGAGCGTAGAGAAACCTTCTTCTTCTTTGTCAAATGGTTTAAGTGCTGCAGTGTCTGCTCAGCAAAGGGCCGTAAAAGATGATTCTTCTAAACCTATTTTACAGAATAATAATGATGATGGTTTGATGCATTTGTCCTCTAAGACGCACCAACCCTCTTTAAACTCTGATAAAAACCAACTTCCACCTTTACCTACCCCTACTACTGTTGCTAAGTCTTTGTCTTCTTCTAAAGAAGTTAATGTTAAAACAAACGATTTAAACCCCCCAGTCTTATCTCCTACCCTAAGACAAGAACCCTCTCTAAGTGCAAAAGAAACCCTACTAACAAACAATCAACAAGAAAAAATAATATCAGTGGAACATTTCTCTGAGGAGGCACGTGTTACTACTACTACTGTTGTTGGACGTGAACCTAAGAGTCTTAACACGGACTCTAACATAACCGAAAATAAACCTGCCTTAACCCCTACACCACAAGTTAATGAACAAAACCCTCCAACATCCTCCCACCTGCCTTTAGAGCCTAATAAAAACCTAACTCCTACCCTTTTCATAGAGAAAATAGACAAACATAACCCATCTGTTTTTGGGTCTTCTTTTGAAGAATCTAAAAATTCTACCCCTCAATCTAACTTTAATACCCAAACCACAAAAAAAGAAGAAACCAAAGAAAAAAACATAGACAAAACCAATAGTAATAGTAGTGGTGTGCAAGAGATTATCCAATTTAAAGCGCAACCCCTCAACCCTACAAAAACCAATAATAATAATACTACTACTATGTCAACCGCTCAAACAGCAACAGAAGAGTTGCCAGCAGTAGTAACAGTGAGGGAGCCTAAAGAGATAGAAACTATAAAAAATACCCTCTATAAAATAAACTCTACAAACAACAAACCTACATCCACCACTACCCATACTACTATTACTAATGGTGCAGTAGTGCAACCGGCAGTTGTTACTAACAACTCAAACCCTCTACCCCCACTACTACTACATAGTAACAATGAAAATAATAATAAGTATGATGATTTTAAAGACGCCACCACCACCCACCAGCAACAGCCATCTATGGGTGATTCTTCAACGGTTAATTTTAAACAAACCTTTGAAAATTCTTTAAACCTTGAAACTAAACCTAACCCTTTAACAAACGATGGGCTAATAAACAACATAAATACCCTCCAACCAGATCAAACAAATCACAATTCTCTAACCCCTCAAACCCAAAAGGCCTATCAAAGCGTTGCCCCAATAGACATACCCAACCTCATCCAAACAACAGTGCCCTTTGACAATAGCCCTCCTATAACACCCTACAACACAATACCCCCTACTACAGATCAAACCCAACTAAACAACAACGTCAACATGTTATCTCCCAATTACTCTTCACCTTACATAGAAAAACAAGTCAACCCCACAACCCCTACTACTAATAACGCTACCCCTACTACTGCTACATTAGCATCTGTTGATTATGTTGGCAATCAACCAACAAACACTACACAACCAACAAGCACCCCCACTACTACGACTGCTGTTACGACTCAAGAGTCTTCTTTAGTTACTTCAAAAATTCTACCAAAAAAACCCCCACCAACAATTACACCCCTAACGCCCGACCTAACAAAAACCAACACAAACAACGACAACAACAATAGTGGTGGTGAGGGTATTAATAATAGTGGTAATTGGGAGGGTAGTTTGTTTGCTAAGGCAAACCAGCTTAAACCGCTGCCTCCTAAAGAGGTAACCTTTTCTAAAGATTCCTACTCGTCTTCTTCTGGTGTTGGGTCTACTAAAGAGGTGGAGACCACTGTTACTATACATATTGGGCGTATTGAGGTTCATGCCGTAAGAGCGCCTGAGCCGCGGCCTGCTAATTTGCCCCGCGCGCCAGTTTTATCTTTAAGTGAGTATCTTAAACAAGAATCGGAGAGAAATTATTGATGAGTGATTATAGAGCTATAGCAACTGTGACAGCAGTAATACGTGATATACTATCAGATAGTGCACAAAAATTAGATGGCAATGTCATTGTTAAAATGTCTTCGCCTTCTGATTTAAAAGAGCCTTCCAATGATAGTGATGTTTTAAACTTGTTTCTTTATCAAGTAACTGCTAACAATATCTGCCACAACTTGGATTTACCTACCCGAAACCCAACAGGTAAATTGATGACTAAACCTAAACTTGCCCTTGATTTACATTATTTACTTACTGTGGCCTCTAAGAATGATGAATTAAAAGCGCAGTTAATGCTGTCTAGTGCAATGATGGCTCTGCAAGAAAACGCTATAATACCCAAAGACAAAATTATCGCTGCCATAAAGGCTCAAGACAAACAGGATAATGAAGACTTTTTAAGTGAGTCAAATCTTGCTGACCAATTTGAATCTTTAAAGATTACTTTACAATCGTTATCTATTGAAGAGTTAACTAAGCTTTGGTCGTCTTTTTTTCAAACGGGTTATCGTCTCTCGGTTGCATATAATGTTAGTGTAGTTCTCCTTGAAAGCACCATAGAAATTACGCCTTCGTTGCCTGTAAGTAAGCGTCAAATATATGTTACCTCTTTAAAGCAGCCTGTAATTGAAAAAATAGAACCCCAAATAATGACTTATAGCCCTGAGAAGAAACTTGTTATAAAAGGCCGTAACTTGTATGGCGATGGTAAAGTGTTGGTGCGTTTAAATGATAAAGAAATTCCAGTTACCAACAGCGAAGACCTAACTGAAAATCAGTTAAGTCTCTTAATTTCTGAGGGTATTTGTGCGGGTGTTAAGCAGGTTCAGGTTTTGCAAAAAATTGTCTTTGACAAAAACGATGTAGACGGCCATAAGGGTTATAATTCAAATGTTGCTGCCTTTGTGTTAGCTCCCAAACTTGAAGCTTTAACTCAAACTTCTCTAAGTCATGGGCAGGATTTAGTGTTAAATTTTAAGCCTGGAATTGAGTTGAATCAAAAGGTTTACGTTTTAATTGGCGACTATTCTATACCTGTTGACTTATCTACCCAAGAATTATCATCGTCTGATTCTTTGGAAAGTTTAAAGGTAACAATACCTGAGCACATTTTAACGGGTACTTATAGTGTTCGTTTACGCATAGATAACGCCGATAGCATTCTTAATTTACGTGTAATAGATAACGTTAAAGATGCTCCTAAACGTGATCCTGAACACGAAATTACCATAACAAAAATTAGCTCTTAATATGTTGTGTGACTGTTGTTATGTATGAAGCTTGGCTAAAAACTAACCAAAAACATTTAGTGGAGAGTATTAACCAAGTTAAAACTCTGCTAAAACAACACCTAAACCAACAACACAACCCCGCCCAACAGCAACAGTCTCTTGAAAAAAACTCTACCATTCTACTAAACAACAACACAAATAACGTTAATAGCAATAATGATGTTGTCGATGGGGTTAAGGGTGAGGAGGAGGGGGGGTTGTGGTCTGTTGAGCGTTTGGGTGTTATGTTTGGATTATCTTGGTTTGAGAAGCAGATTATTGTGTTATGTGTTGCCCAAGAGTTAGATTCTGAAGTTAAAACCTTAATCGCACAAATTCACGGCAACCCCCACATGATTTATCCTACCTTTGGTTTAGCCTTAACCTGTTTTCCAAACACCCACTGGAGCGCCCTTACCCCCACCTCACCCCTTAGACGCTTTCGACTAATAGACATAAACCCAAACACAAACATGCCCTCTTCTTCTATTACAAATGCTCCCCTACGCATCTCTGAGCGCATACTACACTACATAAAAGGCATCTTTTACCTAGACCCCGAACTACAAGGCATAATAAAACCCCCAACCAACAACACTAACGATAGCAATAGTGATGAGGGTGATTGGGGGGATCAAATTGTGGAATCACATCTAGGTCTTGCAAAACAAATTCTAAACATCTGGCACAACAACACCAATAGTTGCAGGGAAGAATGTAATTTGCCTCTTATACAATTGTGTGGTGTTGATGAAGCAGGTAAACGCTCTATAGCCCAAACAGTGCTATCTACTATGCATCTTCATTTATGGCAGTTGCCCGCTGAGTTAATTCCCCAAAAACCCCAAGAAACCACTGCCTTAGCACAACTCTGGACGCGCGAATCCGCCCTTCTTGGCGCAGGCCTACTCATAACAACAATAGACGATAACACCATCCATAATAGCCCAGAGACTGAGGCTCAAATTCAAAAAGCCACCCTGCGCTTCATAGAACAGACAACAAATCCCACCTTTCTATCCACCAAAGAACGATGGCAAATCCCCCCCACAACAACCCCCTCCATAACCCTACAAGTCAACAACCCCCTAAAAACCGAACAACACCAACTCTGGCAAACAAACATACAAAAACACTACAACCAAAACCAACAAAAACAAGAACAAGACGCTACTCTTCAAAACACCATAGCCACACTTGTACAACAATTCAACTTTAACGCCACCACCATAAAAGAAACCATCAACAAAACCACCCAAAACCAAAATATCAACAACGAAAATGAAGATAACAATAATAGCAATAATTGTGATGGTGAGATGTCAAGTTCAAGTTTACGCGAACTATTATGGACGTCTGCATGTGATGTTAGCCGCCCCAAATTTTTAAACCTAGCCCAACAAATAACCCCAAAAGCCACCCTTGAACACCTAGTGCTGCCTGAGCGCGAAAAACAATTACTAAAAGACATAATAATACACGTAGCCCAACGCCACAAAGTCTACCAAGAATGGGGATTTGAAAACACAAACAGCCGAGGCCTAGGCATAAGCGCACTATTCTGCGGCTCAAGCGGCACCGGCAAAACAATGGCCGCCGAAGCAATTGCCAACGAATTACACCTAGACCTATTTCGCATAGACCTCTCCTCTGTAGTAAGCAAATACATAGGCGAAACAGAAAAAAACCTCTCAAAACTCTTCGACACCGCCGAAGACACAGGCGCCATACTCTTCTTTGATGAGGCTGATGCCCTATTTGGCAAACGCACCGACATAAAAGACAGCCACGACCGATACGCCAACATTGAAATAAACTATTTACTACAACGCATGGAAAACTACCGCGGCCTAGCCATTCTAGCAACCAATCTAAAAGAAACCCTAGACACCGCCTTTACCCGCCGACTAAAATTCATCATAAACTTTCCCTTCCCAGACGAAAAAAGCCGCCTAGAAATCTGGAAAAACATATACCCAAAACAAACTCCTATAGACAATAATATAGACTACCAACAATTAGCCAAACTAACCATCACAGGTGGAAACATAAAAAACATCGCCCTCTACAGCGCCTTTCTAGCCGCAAACCAAAACACCCCCATAAACATGCAACACATAAAACGCGCCACCCAAACAGAATACACAAAAATAGAAAAAACCCTCCCCACAGGAAACTGGAACTCCCATGAAAATAAAAATTGAAATCGACAAACTAATCCTACACGGATTCACACCACACGAACAAAAAACCATACAAACTAAAATAATACAAGAAATAACAAACACCCTACAAAACACAAAACAACAACCCTCACAACTAAATAATCAACCCCAAACACACAACATAAACACCCTAAACATACAAACAACCGATAACCCACAAAAAATCGCACACACCATAGCCTACACCATAAAAAACACCACCGTCCAACAACAGCAATAAAACAATATTTTGCAGTAAAAAATATAGAAAACCCCAATAATATTATTTAAATATAAGGTGCTGAGTTACTTAATATGGCGTGAGGGATAATTATCCAAACAGCCTTTGATGTAACTAATCAGATTCAAAAAACCAA
>WREZ01000061.1 GCA_009779045.1 Candidatus Bathycorpusculum sp.
TAAAACCTGATAAATAACCATCTCAAGAAATTTATACTTATTTAACCGAACGCAATGATCCTATACTGACGCTGATGACGCTAATTACACTGTTTCTCTGTTAAAAGAAAAATAGGCAGGTGAGGAGGAGTTTAATGGCTAAATGCATATTTTCATTTTAGTAGCCATTGCGACATACCTGCTCCGTATGTGTCATCGGGTCGTTTAATGAATCCAAGTTTTTCATAAAAACCCTCTTTATCCTTAGCAGACATAAGCATAACAAGTACATGTTCACCGTCTGCCATATTGGTTTTTAGATATGTTAATGCTTTTTCGATCATAGTTTTGCCGATGCCATGGTCTTGATATTCTGGCAACACGATCACGTCAACAAGCACTGCAATATACGCGCCGTCAAAAATAAGTCGTGTCATTCCAACGGTTTTATCATTTCTTTTCGCAACGATAAGAAAGCCATAGTTTTTCAATGCTGTTTCGGCCTGTCGTTGTGAAATGGTCTTAAAGTCTACAGCGTTTCTTAATTCAATGTAATCGCTAACTGATATGTGATCTGTGAATTCAATGTTATTCATAGGGCATCTCAATAAGTAAAACTACTTAACCGTTTTTAGGTGTTCTTCTTAGTTTTGTCGAGGTGATGGTTTTGATGGGTTAAATATGAACAGTTTTGGGTTAATAAAAAGTCTCGTTTATGTTGTTTAGGGGAAAAGGGTTCTATATGGATGATTTCTCTACGGTCTGTTGATGCACTTTTCTCCAGGCTTGTAATAACATATGTATCATTTGTTTTGTTCAATTTGCCGAGTTTCGTCCAAACAGCTAAATCTTAGTAGTTTATTTAACTATGTGATCAACATGGGTAGATGTACTAAGACTATTGGTGAGCGTAGACTTGGTAGAACTATCTACAAACTTAACAATAGTGTAGAATTTAGTACCAAGGAATGCCACGCCCAAGTTTCAGAAACAAACACAAAACAAAAAATTCAAGCTGAACAAGGCTACACCGACAATTCCCCCATACAGAATTTACGCGACCCTAAAAATCATAAACAGCAATAACATAAATTTTGACTCTACAATTCTTTTAACTTTTTAATTAATTACATTTATTTACTTTGCTTACTCTACTAAATTACCTCTTAAAACATCATTTACGTTAACTACTGCTTGGGTGAATTTATGACTGAGACGCCTGATACTTCATTTCAATCTTCTTCCGTGAACCAGTCGATAAAAGCTTCTGAAATAGATCCCAAGTTTAAATATGAACTTGCAAAATTGGCTGGCAGCGAAAAAATCCTCAGATGCTTTCAATGCGGCACCTGCACAAGCGATTGCCCAATTGCTCGCTACAGCGATAATTACCGGCCCAGAACTCTAATTCACATGGCAACCCTTGGACTAAAAGATCGCGTACTAAATAGCGATACCTTATGGTTATGTGCTGCCTGCTTTACGTGTACTGATCGATGCCCCCAAGACATCGAAGTAGCTAGCATAATTCGCGTTTTCCGCAACTTGGCCATAGAAAACGGTTACATACCCCAAGTATTCAAAGACCAAATTGCCGCAGTTCTTAACTCTGGATACGCTTACAAAATCCCTGAATTACGCATAAAAAAACGTGAAACCCAGGGCTTACCACCCCTACCCAATTGTAACACAGAAAACCTCCACAAAATCCTAAAAAACACAAAAATCTCCAAAAAACTCCAAACCCCAAACGGAGAAACCCAAAATGGCACACAACAATAAATACCTAATTTTCTTAGGATGCGCCATACCCTATAGAGTCTCCAGCTATGAAATTTCTTCACGAAAAATCCTCACACAACTAGGAATAGAACTAATCGAAATGCCCGAATTCAACTGCTGCGGCCTACCACTTGACCCCATTAGCCACGAAACAATGCTCATATTAGCCGCAAAAAATCTAGCACACGCCGAACAACAAAACTTTAACATCCTAACACTATGCACAGGATGCGCTAGCACACTTAAAAAAGTCAACAAACTCTTAAAAGAAGACAACAAATTACGACAACAAATTAATGAACAACTAAAAGAAGCAAATTTAGAATTCAAAGGCAACATCGAAATTAAACATCTTTTACAATTTTTAAAAGAAGACATTGGTATAGACAAAATCAAGGCAGCTATTACTAAACCGTTAACAGACCTCAAAGTTGCCGAACACAATGGATGTCACCTTTTACGCCCTAAACAATACAACAACTTTGATAACCCAGAAAACCCTCAAACACTAAAAATGCTCATCGAAGCAACCGGCGCCACATGCATAGACTATGTAGACAAAACAGAATGCTGTGGTGCACCAAGCGTCGGCATTAACGACAAAATTGCACTACAACTTGCAAGAGACAAACTAAACCACATAAAAGACGCCCACGCCCAAGCACTAATAACTGTCTGCCCCTTTTGCCATATAATGTATGACACCAACGAACTCCGCATAGAAAAACTCTACAACGAAACATACAACATCCCCATACTACACTACCCACAACTATTAGGCTTAGCCATAGGCATAAAACCAGAAGAGTTAGCCTTCAACGACCTAAGAGTCGACCCAAAAAAACTATTAGAACAACTCACAAAACTTACATAAACACCCAATCAAAAACATATTTAAATAAAGTTAACCTAATTCTGAAGCGGTCTTTTTAACCATACGCTTTAACCTCTGAATTTGCTGCTGCACATTAAGCACAATAGGCACTTGCCGACCACAGGCTTTACACTGCCCCGCAACAATAGCTTTGACAACCGCATCAACACTTGCTTCATTAGCATCAATAATTGTATAGCCATAACCAATTTGAGGACCATAATGCGCATCAGTACCTCCCACCTGAGAGAGCTTAAACTTTTCCGCAGCCTCCCTGGCCTTCTTAACACTATCCCCAAACGGAACCGCCCGCGCATTAATCACCTCTATAGCATCAAAAACATCACAAACCGCATTCCTTAAACAACCTTTAAAATAAACATATGGATGACACGCAACCGCCACCCCACCCGCGTTATGAATACGCTCTACCGTTTCAATAGCAGATAAACCCCGCGGAATACACTCTTTAACATTTAATGCAACAATATGGCCTTCCCTACTAGAAACCTCCATACCTGGAACCACCAAAAAATCCTTAACCTCTCTGGCAATTTTAATTGCCCCATCCAAATAATTATGATCAGTCACTGCAACAGCATTAAGACAATTTTTCTTAGCATAATATATGAGCTCTTTTGGAGTAATCAAAGAATCACTTGAATATGTCGTATGTACATGAAGGTCAACGCGAATTTGAATTGTCATCTGTAACCCTACTTTCAAACATTTACCGTTTAATATCTGTATTGTCTATGCTATAGCTACTCCTGTTTGTTATTTAGAAAATACTAGATAAATAACATTTGACACAGCATGGCACCCTGTTAAGAGTGGTATTTTATGTTCTGTAACAGGGCTTATTTTAGATAAAATATGATGGTAGAATGTTGTGGATTTATTTTGGTATGGTGCCAAGTTTTGTGCGAATTTCTAATAGTTGTTCGTCTAGTTTGTTTTCGTCGGGTTCGATTTTATGGAAGAGCGGGGTGGGTTTGGTGATTTTATGTCCTGGTTCAATGGGTGTGGTTGCTTGGTTCCAGGTGTAGTTGTTTTCGGGTAGTTGTAGTGTTTGCCATATTTGTTCTGCTGTTTGTGGTATAAATGGTATTGATACAACAGTTGCGGCTTTGACAATTTGTGTGGCTACATAAAATATGGTGCCTGCTTTTTCTTTGTCTGTTTTCATTAGGTTCCAGGGTTCTTTGGTGTTTAGGTATTGATTTCCTATTCTGCTTATGCTGATAAATGTGTTAGCCGCGGATTGTAGCCATCCGGCTTCAATTTCTTTAGCTGCTTGTTCTACTTTTTCTTTAACTGTGTCAAGTACTGCTTGATCATCTGTTTCAAGTTTAGTGGGTGCTGGTATGGTGTTGTCAAATTTGTTTGTTATGAATGTTAGTGTACGGTGTATAAAATTGCCAAAGGTGTCATTTAGGTCTGCGTTTATTTTGTCTGTAAACGTGTTCCAAGTAAAGTTGGTATCTTTGCTTTCAGGTCGGGTTGCTATTAGAAAGAATCGCCAGTAATCTATGGGGAACATTTCTATGGCTTCATCTATCCATATTCCTATACGTTGGCTTTTTGAGGCTTTTTGACCGTGGAATTGTAGAAATTCCGTTGCTGAAACATTCCATGGTAAATTATAGCCTTGACCTGAGGCTAAAAGTAATGCAGGCAAAATGATGGTGTGGAAGGGGATGTTATCTTTTCCTACGAAATAGAGCGTTTTAGTTTGACTATTTAACCAGTAGTCTTTCCATTTCTCCGGTTGCCCCACACGTTGTGACTGCTCTATAACAGCGGATATATAACCTAATACGGCATCTACCCATACATAGATGGTTTTACCTTCTGCACCCTTAAACGGTGCCGGTATACCCCAGCTAACATCTCGAGTAACTGCTCTGGGCTTTAAACCTTCTTTAATCCAGTTTAAACTAAAACTTTTCACATTAGCGGGCAACTGTTGATTAGTTCTAATATATTCACTTAAAGGCTCCGATAGCTTGGAGAGATCAATATACCAATGCCTTGTTGTTTTTACAATAGGCTTATTTTTACAAATTATACAATATGGCTCCACAAGGCCGGTAGGCTCTAAAAGCTTCCCACATAAATCACATTGATCTCCTCTAGCTTTTTCCGCGCCACAATAGGGACATTTCCCTTCTACAAAACGATCTGGCAGAAAACGTTGATCATGCTCACAGTAGAGCATCTGCGTTTCCTGTTCAAAAATATACCCATTTCGCTGAATATCTAAAAGAGTCTTCTGAACAAACTCTTTATGCACAGGACTCTCCGTAAAAGTATAATTATCATACGAAGCTCCCCACCTCTTAAACAGCTCCGAAACCCTCGCATGATTTCTCTCCGTTAACTCCTTAGGCGATATACCCTGCTTTAACGCCTCCACCTCAATAGGCGTACCATGCTCATCTGAACCACTAACAAATAACACCTCATCACCCTTCAAACGATAATAACGCGCAGTAACATCAGCAGACAAAACAGAACCCACTAGATTTCCAAGATGAGGCGTCACATTAATGTAAGGCCAAGCGGAAGTAACCAAAACTCTATCCGGCAAATTAAACACTCCAATAACCTATAAACACCCCTTAATATTAAAATTACCACCAAACAAAAACCAACTTAACATAAACACCCAATTAGCAAGACTTAAAATAGTCCAAAAACACCTCTTCTATACAAAAGGTGAAATTAATGCCATACTGCCGAAATTGTGGTACACAACTAACCGATAACGCACGATACTGCTACAAATGCGGAACCCCAACAACAAACCCCCAAACAAATACCATACACTGCCAAAACTGCAACACAGAACTAAACAACAACGCACGATACTGCTACAAATGCGGAACCCCAAATAACACAACAACTATACCCACACCAATACATATACAACCTCCACCACAAACAACAACCCAACCACAAAACAACTACTATGAAAAACCATCAAACGAGTCTACAAACAACAATTCCTTAATGATTATAACAGTAGCTATACTAATCTTTACTATAGTAGCTCTAATTATCGCCATTGTAGCCTTCTCACCCCTCATAGACATCTTTAACTTCACACCCCTCTTCGAACAACCAGGTATAAACACAGTAAACTTGCCCACAACATAATAACAATAAATAACAATTTTACCCCGCCTCGTGTTAATTACCTAAAAATCTTAAAATGTTTTTTGCTCCTGTAAAAACCCCTTAATAGCAGAGTGGTTCTAAAAGATAACAGAGAGAATTAACATATGTAGGCTTCATTATGGAGAAAAAATTAAACCTTAACGGTTACAAATGCCCCATACTCGTTAACAAAGCACCAGGCATTCCCATAATTTTTCTACATGGGTTATCCTACAACATTGAAATCTGGCAACGCATAGGCATAACTGATCTACTTGACACTAAATGTGTTCCTTACCTTGCCCTTGACATGCCATACGGCAAAAAAAGCCTCTGCAAACCCAAAACCCGCAACATAGAAAAAAACGTAGTTTTCACACACGACGCTATAAAAAACATTTTCAACAACTCCCTTCCCCCAGTCTTAGTAGGCGCAAACATTGGCGGCAACATAGCACTCCACTTCGCCGCACGATTCCCTACAAAAGGCCTTATACTAATTGGTCCTGCTCGCGCCCTTGACGAAAACCTAACCCAAACATACAACAATTTCAATTTCCCCTCAACAATAATCTGGGGCTCAGAAGATACCATAATAGCCAGCGAAGACATGCGAACATTAACCGACAAACTACCCAACTCCAAACTATTTGTCTATAAAAACGCCAAACACTCCGCCTATAGAGATGAACCCGAACGATTCAAACGTGACCTACTCGAGCTCTACATAAAAGCAGAAAACTAAAATTTTCTTACACACAAAATTCACAACTTCAATACACCATGTAAACCAAATTATTTGCCCAATCAAACTGTTGTAGTGTGAATTTTTAAAAATGTGTAACTGCAATATGTACATAAGATAGGTGTTATCTGCTGTGTCACTTGAAGAAATTATCTTACAAGTCAAAAAATGTAAAAAATGCCGTTTATGGCAAACATCTCTACATGGTGTTCCCGGTGAAGGCCCTATAGATGCTAAAATTATGTTTATCGGACAAAACCCCGGTGCTGAAGAAGACAAAACCGGTAAGCCATTTGTTGGCAGAGCAGGAAAATTCTTAACAAAAACCCTCACAGAATTCGGCATAAACCGTGAAGATGTTTACATAACAAACATCGTCAAACACACCTCACCAGAAAACCGCAAACCCTATCCTGACGAAGTCACTACATGCCTACCCTATTTAACCCAACAAATTACCATAATCAAACCAAAAATAATCGTACTCCTAGGAGCAAGCGCAAAAGAAACCCCACGTATAGACGGTATAAACTATTTTGAATTTATCCACCCATCAGCAGCCATGCGCTTCACCAAAATGCGCGAAAAGTTCCAAACACAAATAGCCGAACTTGCAAAACAAATCAAACAACAAACATAATCCTTGACAGCCCCTAACAAACAGTTACCAAGATATCAACATCACTTATTTTGTTACACCATTTATTTGTCATAAAACTTTTTGAAGCAAGCTACAATTATTAAGA
>WREZ01000062.1 GCA_009779045.1 Candidatus Bathycorpusculum sp.
CTTAATTTTAAGGCCTTTTCATACCTATCTAAACTACCCAACACAAATTAAATCCTCTTTACATAAAACAAACACACCAAACTATTTATAAATACCGAGGAGGTCTACTAAACAAGGTTACTTTATTGGACCAGATAACGGATTGTTGATTTTAGCCGCCGAACATCAAGAAATAACAAATGTATACGAAATACTCAATTCAAAATATATGTTACCCCATATATCTGAGACCTTTCACGGGCGAGATGTTTTTGCGCCTGTAGCGGCATACCTTGAGAAAGGTGTAAAACCTGAAAAGTTTGGATCTATAATTGATGACCCTGTAAAACCAGATTTTATTCAAATTAAACACGAAAAGAACAATATCCATTGTAGCGTTTTACATATAGACCCTTTTGGCAACATAATAACAAATCTAGAAAAAAACCATGTACCCACTGGAACTTTAAACATAACCTTACAAGATATCTGCTTTGAGCTTGAACTCAAAAAAACCTATGGTGAAACTAAACCTAAAGACCCCATAGCCATTATTGGCAGTCATGGTTTTCTTGAAATTGCAGTCAACCAAGGAAACGCTGCAGACATATACCATATAAAAATAGGTAATAAAATCACCATAAAAACATAATTCAAAAACCACCAACTATACTAATATTACATAACGAAAATTTTGAAATCGTAATTAGCTATATTTTTCCAGCGAAGTATATTATGGTAGTGGATAGTTTTGGTTTTTAACTTTGTTTGTTTGCATGAAATTGGGAGCTGCTTTAACTTGGTATATATGGTTTCTTGTAATTAATCTACGTTTGATGTTTTTGTCTGTGGAAATGGAATAAAACATTTTTTTATAACTAAAATATTAGTTATGTTATAGAGGCAGTAGAATTGAGTGAAGAAACAGCTATTATTACTATTGGTAATGGAACATGGTATGATATGATGGCTCAGAAGGTAGTTGACCGTGAAAAGCAGCTAGGTCGAGATATGAGTTTGCTTAGAACTGAGATGGGTTTGGGTGCTTCAGGTTTTCCTCATATTGGTAGTTTAGGGGATGCTGCGCGTTCCAATGCTGTATCGTTGGCTTTAAAAGATTTGGGTTATAACTCTGAGCTTATTGCTTATTGTGATGATAAGGATGGTTTAAGAAAAGTTCCTGCCGGGCTTACAGATGCTGATTTAGAGAAGTATCTTGGGTATCCTGTTTCTGATATTCCTGATCCGTTTGGTTGTCATGAAAGTTATGGAAAGCATATGAGTAGTTTATTGCTTGACGCGTTGGATAAATGCGGTATCGAGTACAGGTATTATTCTGCTAATGAAGTTTATAAAAAGGGGTTGTTACTTAAGGAAATTCGTGATTTGTTATCTGGTGCTCAGAGTGTTGGTCAAATAGTTAAAGAGGAAGTGGGGCAAGAGACCTATATTGAGGTTTTGCCTTATTTTGCGGTATGTGAAAAATGTGGGTATCTTTATACAACAAGGTCTTACAATTTTAACTCTAAAACTGACAAGGTTTTCTATAAATGTGTGGGTCTTGAAATTAAGGGTAAAAAGATTATTGGGTGTGGTCATGAGGGTGAAGTGGATATTAAAAGTGGCAATGGTAAATTAACTTGGAAGAGTGAGTTTGCAGCTAGGTGGCGTGCTCTTGATATTCGATTTGAGGCTTATGGTAAGGATATTGCAGATTCTGTGCGTATTAATGATCGTATTAGTTGTGAAGTGTTAAAGTTTGAGTCTCCTAGTCACGCAAAATATGAAATGTTTCTTGATAAGGGTGGTAAAAAGATTTCTAAATCTGCTGGGAATGTGTTCACGCCACAGGTTTGGTTCAAATATGGTTCTCCGCAATCTTTGTTATTGTTGATGCTTAAACGATTTGTTGGAACTCGTAGTTTAGATGTTTCTGATATTCCTCTATACATGAATGAGCTTGATGAGCTTGAGGATGTTTATTTTGATAAAAAACAGCTCAGTCAAAAGGAAAATAGTCGTCTAAAAGGTATTTATCAATATTGTTGGGTTATGAAACCGCCTGAAAAACCAAGTGTCCATGTGCCCTACAATTTATTAGCGTTTCTTGTCAAAATGGCTCCTAAAGACTGTTTAAATGATTATGTTGCTGAAAAACTGCAAACCTATGGGTATCTACAAAAAAACCAAATAATCGACGAAAACTTGGCTAAACGTATAGAGTACGCTCAAAACTGGTCATGCGATTTTGAAGAAATTAAAGAAACAAATGTTATACTAAATACTGAAGCAAAAAACGCCATAACTGAACTACTCAAAAACCTGCCTGACGCAGATGATTCTGACAAAATTCAAAACACTATTTTCAGTGCTGCTAAAAACAATGGCTTAAAACCAGGCGAATTTTTCAGAATCCTTTATACAATTTTAATGGGTGCCACCCAAGGTCCACGTTTAGGTCCATATGTTCTAGCTATGGGTAAACAGAATGTTTCCCAAGCCCTTGAAAGAGCTCTAAACAAACAATGACCTGATATACCTGTAGTACTCTCTGTTAACTGAAACGAAGTTAAAGGGAGCTTGAACTATTTTTTTAAAAGTTCTGGTAGTTCACCAAAACGTGTCCTGTCATAGGGTATCATATCTTTTTCGATAAACTTCGCTGTCTCTTTAATTGCTTCTTCCATGCTTAAGCCCAAATCTTGTAGAACTCTGTGTGCAGTATACGCCTCCAAATTTGTGAACTGAGTTTCTTTACGTGCCATATAGTCACCCCAGTATCTGCGTGTTAGTGAACGTTTGGGACTTTTTATGTTGCAGTGAAAAATGTAGGGGTCATGCCATCTTAAGAGGTTAAACCAGGGCGGGAAGCGATGGCCCCAGATGCTGTCTCCTGAGATTTGTTCATAATGGTTGTTTTTTAGTGACCAGCGGAGTTCTGGGCTCCAAGTAAAGAGTCGACTTTCGTAGGCGCCAAACGGTACCCTGCGCGATTGGTGTTCAAGATCGCCCTCTAAATTAATACGGGGTACATCTATTGCATAATAACGGTTGGGGTCAAGGCGTTTTAATCGATCTATCCATTCTTGTATTGCTTGTGGGCTCTTTGCAATGAGGTCACTATCCCATTTAAAGAGCCACTTATAGTTAGCACTTGATAAACCGATATGTAACGCAAGGGCAAATGCGTTAGAGCCGCCCCAGTAGAATTTTATATGTTTAATTTTTTGATTATTTTTTGCTAGTGTTTCGACAATTTCTGTTGTTTTGTCCTCAACAGAGCTGTCTACAACTATGATTTCATCTGCAACGTCTTGAATGGATTGAATACAGGGTTTGATCCATTTTTCCTCATCTTTAACTGCTACCAAAAAAGTAACGCCGTCTTTATGGTATCTAGGTTTTTTTATCAAACCCATCTTTGGAGCCCATGACACAACGTTTTTTATGCCTAAAACTACTTTATCCCGAAACACTAACTCATCTCTCAAAATCCATCTTTCCTACCAAGACTTCTCAACAGAGGTTTATTGATTACATAACCTCATGTATTGCCTCTTTTAAAAGCTTTTTTGTAGTTAATGAATTTTGTCTTTTCCGGAAATAATTTCACCCACCCAATTGTATCTTACAACTCACGATTTCACCAACCAAACGATTTAGAAGCTATACCCAACCCCACCTCAGGCCACAACCTCTTAACAAACACCACATTAGGCGTCTCTGCCTCCCACAAATCAAACGCCCCATGAGGTCTATCATTATACCAACACACAAACTCATCCAAACAACCAAACCGCGGCCTATGAACATTATACAAATCATGCCACTTCTCCAACTTACCATTAGTTTGAGGATGCCCCACACGACAAAGAACATGCTTAATGTGATGTTTTTTAAGATACTGCTCAAACTTGTGCTCCGCAAACCCTCCTTATTACGTTTATTAGCAAAAAAACTGAGTGCCATGATCAGTCAAAACAGCCTTAATCAAATACCACTTTCTACACTCTTTTTGGGCCTTCTTTAAAACTATAAGCGCGTTTTCTGTTGTTTCAGCCTCGAATTCACCCGCAGCAATAATTTTTCTAGAAGAATCATCCAACATGGTACAGAGGTATTTGCCGTTTGCACAGTAGTGCCAATCTGTATGAATTAAAGAAAGAGAATGTTTACGTTCATAGCGGATCCAAGGTGCTCGACGCTTCTGCTTACTTGGTTGGTGGTGTGCGTATTTCAAGTTTAGTAAGACCTTGTGTATTGTTCCTTGTGAGATTGTTATTTTTTGTTGTGCGTATATGATTTTTTTGAGGTATACTGCGTTTAGTTGGTATTTTTGGTATGTTTGTTTTATGTTTTCGATTGTTTGTTGGGGTATTTGTTTTTTGGGTCTGCCGAGGTTTTGTCCTATGGTTGGTGGGGTGTTGCTTGTTTTTTGTATTGTGCGTAGAGTTGTTTGAATCGTCTTGGGGTTATTTTGAGGTGGTTGGCGGCTCATTTTACCGTTATTTTGCCTGTTGCATGTTTTTCTAGACACCATTTAAGGGTCTGTTTATTTTTGACTTTAACCATAATCTCTTAATCGATGGGGTGAAATTATTTCCGGAAAAGACAGTTCCCCCGATTGTTTGGAATTAGTTAAGTAATCGTTTTTGTTTGAGTCAGGTTTATTTAGCTCTGGGTTGTAGTGTACTTTCTGTTTCGGGCCTGTCGTCTAGCACGGATTATGACACCAGCCTGCGGAGCTGGAGGCCCTGGGTTCAAATCCCAGCGGGCCCGCCAATAACTATTCTTGTTTGATTACGTTGTTGTTTTTTTGCTCTATTTCTTTTTGTTCAGCGTGTTCTTTTTTGGCTTGTTTTTTTCCTCGCAGATAATAGATTGAAAAACCTGCTGTAACTATGTTTGTGAAGATAATTACATAAGTTATAATGTTTACAAAGGTGTCTGCTAATGGTATTCCTTCTGCAACTGTGAGGATGGCAAGTGTGGCAGGAGTTAATCCTAATGCGCACATGAGTGTGATGATTTTTTTATCTTTTGCTAAACTGCTTTTGGCTGTTGAAACGTTTACTGCTGCAAATCGAGTTATGAGTAGTACTACTGTAAACATTATGCCTGCTAATAGGAGTGATGGGTCTATTACAAAGATTAGTCCTAATGAGACAAAGAATAGGGTTTCTAGAAGAAAAGTTATCTCGTCATAGAACACGCCAAGTTGTTGTTGTATGCCGTCTATGTTTATTTTTGTCTTTAGAATCTTGTTGACTAAGTGATAGTTTCCAAATATTATGCCAAAAACTAGGATAGCTAGAATTCCGTTGCCGCCAACGCTTTCGGTTAAACTATAAGTTATCAGAATGAGGCCTATTGTTAAGACGTGGGTGAATTTATGTTTCTGGAAACGGTGTAGTATGAAAACCCATACTAAGCTTAAAAGAAAACCTACAAGTATGCCTGCTGAAAATTGTAGGGATATGTTTGAAACTGCGTCAAGTATGCTGCTTTCTCCTGTCTGGTAAATTTTAATTAAGGTTGCGAAAATGACAACTGAAAAAACTGAGCTTATTGCGGACTCTATTGTTAGGAACGTTACTGTTTTCTCTTTTAGTTTCATTGAGTAACTTAATGGTACGATTACTGCAGCTGTAATTTCTCCTCCTATAATTCCTGCAAAAATGAATGCTTGTAAGAAATCCCATTTTAAAACAAAATAGCCCAGACATCCAATTGCCAAAATGCTAATTAATGTATAAATTATTGTTTGAATAAACACGCGGCCGCCAATTGCAATAACTGATTGTGTTTTTAACCCTAAGCCTGCATGGAACAACACCATTAACAGGGTTAATGTTGCAAAGATTCCTAAAGTGGATAGTAAGGCTTCACGAGGGAAAATGTTTAGAACAGGTCCTAACACGATACCTGCAAGTATTAGGAAAATAAAAATTGGAATGCCTACTTTTTTTATTAAAAATTCTCCTGCAAATCCAACAACAATGATTCCAGCTACTACACCAAAAATGATAATTACAGAAATTGATCCCCCTGACATTAAGCCCTCGTTAAACACTTCATTTCCCAGTTTATTGGCTTTATTACCGGAAACTCTGCCATCCGACATTGTAAACGAACTATCCTTAGTGTTATACACTCCACCACCATTATCGTTTGCAATATTAGCATCTGTCGGATTTGACCCTCCAATAATGCCATTATCGATATTGAAAACGCCAGTGTTGTATACGCCACCGCCACTACTGCCGGCTTTATTACCAAAAATAGTGGCGTTATCCGACATGTGAAATGTTCCTCTGTTATATACACCGCCGCCATTGTGACTATCTTTGTTGGTGTCGGCTGTGTTGCCGGAAATTTCTCCGTCAACCATGATAAGTGTACCACCCGCGTTAACGGTCACCCCGTTACCATCGTCCCCTTTATTATGTGTTACAATAATGCCTGCAAGTGTTAACGTACCTCTATTAACAACAATAGTGCTACATCCCTTTGCACCAACAAGTTTCCAAAAACCTCCCGTTTCTTTTTTATCGCTTAGTATTGTGATATCTTTATTTACTGGAATATTGAGTGCTGAACCTGTAAGTTTAATATCTGCTGTAAGAGCAATAGCCGTAGGTTCATCAGCATCATTGATTGCAGCTCTAAGTGCAGTCTCATCTCCAACGTATACCGTAGGTAGTGGCCGCGAAATTATGCTGACCATGGCAATAGATCCCTGTCCAGAAAAGTTATCTGACGAAACCTTGCTATCATTATTGACAAAAATAGTTTCATTTATTACAGAAGCAAACGGAGAAGCAAATAAAAACACTATTAACATCAAACAAACAAGAGAAAAAACAATGCCTCTGTGGTAACTCTTACACAAATCGCGTATAGACCTACACTTTTCACTGTTCATACTAAGCACACAACTTTAGCACTTATAATATTTGTAGTAATCAAACTTACATATATGCCTATTTACACACTATTAGACCTCCTCGGATTTAATTCTTGTTTTCAAAGTTAATTACACCACAAATCAAAGCCACTCGTAACCCAAACCGTTTACGACAATTACGATACCTATACGCCACAATCTTAAACACCCTAACCTTAGCATCAATATGCTCAACTAAAATCCTAATACGCGCAAAACACCTATTCTCAGCCTTCTCCAAAGCCGTTAACGCTCCACCTTTAGGCTTCTTCTTTGCGTTAAACTATTTTTATGAAACTTTAAAATCCCA
>WREZ01000063.1 GCA_009779045.1 Candidatus Bathycorpusculum sp.
AAATCATTATTTGGCTTTATCGCCATTTGGACAAACCAGTTGTAGTTTCTTTATAAAGAGTGCAGGGGGTTGGATTCGCACTAAACCCTCCATGGCGACGTCGCCATTAACAAATTTTTTCGCCCAACCCCTTTTTCTCTTTTCTCCAGCAACCCAAAAATACGCTTTTGGCAACTGTTTAGAATGACTAAAATAGTTTGCGGGAATCAAAAGGTAACGACTTCAACATTTTTACCACTTACTTTCAAGAATTATACTCGTTATTGAAAAATAGGGAATATGTAGCGTCAGATAGGCAGGTGTTTATTTCTTTTCAGTTTGTTCTAACCTTTTTAAAACTTCTTTATAAAGAGATTTTGGAATTGACTTTCCATCTTTTGGGGGGCATTGACAATTAAATGTTCCAGAATGAGCAAAGTTTTCGGATTTCTGCCAGATTTTTTTTAGTATTCCTTGTTCTATATTTCCATTTTCCCAAACATTACCCCATACAGTAACGTCATCGCCAGGACATCTTAAGACAGTTCCAGTCAAAGTCACATACATTCCACAAGCAACTTGATTACACGGATGTCCACCGGCATAAGCCGAAATTCCTTCTGATCTAATTTGTTCTAATGTTTGTATGCCTTTTTCAATATTAAATTGGTAAATTTTCAGGTATAAATCAATTATTTCCTCGTGGGTTGGGGTTATTTTTTGCCATGCACTATTTTTTGAGCATCTCCCACTAATCATAGTCGGGCAGGCAATAACGTACATATTTCGTACTCTTGCCCACTTGTAGATTGATAAAACTTCATTATAGGTCTGTTTAGTAACGGGGTTGGTAGCTAAACACAGGTGAGTGGGATTGTGTCTGTTTAATCCTGCCTCTACTAATAGTTCTAATGCTCGTTTTCTCTGTTTTGTATACCCTTTTATGTTTCCAACCATCCCGTCTTGAATTTCAGGTTGAAAAGAGTTGAATCCAAATAGAATGCTAGCATTAACCTTAACTAATTCTTTTACCAGTTCATATCCTGTTGAAATTCCGTATTGAGAGTAATATTTTTTGACTAAATCATCATTGCCAATCACATAGCCCTTTGTAAATATCGACGGCACGATGTCAAGCTCTTTAAGATTTCTTAAAAACTTTAAAAACTGTCTATCTTCAAATGGTTCGCCCGCTCCGAGAAATTTTACTGATCTTAGCCCAAGCTCTTTTCCTTGTCTGACAACCTCAAGTATATCCTCATAGGTCATAAGCTTTGTCGGACTAAAATCAACTTTATTATCTTTCCTAAAACAATGGGGACAGTTTAAACTACAATAATTGCCGAAATCGATGTCCAGACTAAGCAGTCTACCGATATTTTTCTGTAAAATCTCTTTTGAGTAACTTCCCCAGCCGTTAACGTCGTTTATGAAATCTTTCGGAAAATTACCCTCATAAATTACTGGAATCTCAGGTATCATCTCAAAAGAGGTAACATTTTCCATGGGGGTACCTACCTAACCTGTGGACTCCAAACATTTAGCGATCACATGATCAGCGAGCATTGTTTTAATCGACGTATTTGACTCGGCATAAGCATTCAATTTAATAAATTCTTTCTCAGCTTCTTCGTAATAGTTCTCCCCTAATCGCCATCTATACTTTGGATCACTGTTTGATGGGTTATGTAAAAGAAAGCCTACTAACTGTTGCGTATCGCCTTTGTTGTCAACTTTATCAACACTGTAGAGTCCCATATCATAATAGTCTTTTTCGATTTTCTCTTTTATTTTTCCCTCTTTTATGACACGTATAACAATATGTCTTTTAGGGTTTTCTTTGATTATTGAAAAGACCTCCCATACCCACTCCCAAGTTTCAGGTTTCGTCCATAATTTGTCTGCAATTATGAGAGTTTTTTCAAACTTGAACGTCTCCATATTTTTTATGCGTGTCTTCAACGCATCTGACAATTGTCTTTTGCCTATGTTTTTAGCGTGATCTGCCGAACATATCCATTCTGTGGATTTGTATGCAACCATTTGGTCAAAAAGTGTATCAAATGCAGCCGAAGGCCATTTAAAGGTTAAATCGCCGCTTTGAGGTGCAAGTTTTTGAATAGCGATAAGATTAGTTGAGTCCATAAATTGTTCAAAAACGTGTTCTATGAATTTACTCATACTGTCGATTTTTTCACCGTCAGACTCAACCCCCGCTTTTAATTTAGAGTTAAGACTATTGTACAATTTGTCGGATACTGTTATCGTTTTAAAGCCACTGTCTTTTCCCGGCATTGTGAATCAGCTTTTTGTTTTGTTTTTCTTAATACCTTTTGTCACTCCAAAAGTTTAAAGTTTACTGTGTGAGTTTATGGTATTGCTGTATGAATGACGCTGTTCGCTCGGCACTGTAGTGTGAGAAAAAACATCGTGTGCGGTAATGCCGCATACACAGTAATGCCGCATACACAGTAATGCCGCATACCGCAAAGGATATATGTGTGTGTTTGGTAGTATTCATATAGAGAAGGTTCGACATGATGAGCAACATGTATTTAATAGAAAAAAAGTGTGCCCAAAAAATGAGTCACTGTGTCATGCAGAATTCATCATTTACTCGGGGGTGTTATCGATGAGAGCAGATGGAAAGTATTGGTTTACTTCTGAATCTGTTGGGGAAGGTCATCCTGATAAGGTTGCTGACCAAATTTCGGACAGTATTTTAGATGCTATGCTTGCAACAAATCCTAAGGCGAGGGTTGCCTGTGAGACATTTGTTGTGAACGGAGTGGTGATGGTTGCAGGTCAAGTCACTGGTCACGCATCTATTGACGTGCCGAAAATTGTTCGCGACACCTTGAGAGAAATTGGTTTTAAGAAAGCTGATGCTAAGGATACTGGTATTGATATAGACACTTGCGGCATTCTTGTTTATCTAACTGAACAATCAGAAAACATTAATGATATGGTTGATGATCCAAACGAGCAAGGTGCGGGTGATCAGGGTCTAGTTTTTGGTTATGCTTCCAATGAAACAGAAGAACTTATGCCATTGCCGATAATGTTGTCCCATAAACTTGTTAAACGTCTAGCTGAGGTGCGTAAAAGCGGTGAAATGTTCTATTTACGTCCAGACTGTAAATCACAAGTTACCGTTGAATATGAAAATGGTAAACCAAAATGGGTTCGAAAAGTTGTAATTGCTGCGCAAAATGATGGTTCTGTTGACGATGCAGGTCTAAGATCGGCAATCATTGAGAAAGTAATAAAATATGTTATTCCTGCAAATCTTATACCTGACGATATAGACGAAAAGGAAGACTATATTATCAATGGTACTGGTCAGTTTGTCATTGGTGGTCCTTTAGCTGATACTGGTTTGACTGGTCGAAAAATTATTGTTGACTCTTATGGTGGTATGGGACGTCACGGTGGCGGTTGTTTTAGTGGTAAAGACCCCTCCAAAGTTGATCGTAGCGGTTGTTACATGGCACGTTATATTGCAAAAAACATTGTTGCGGCAGGTTTAGCAGATCAATGCGAAGTTCAAATCAGTTATGTAATAGGTAAAGCAGCTCCCACTTCTGTAATGGTCACCACTTTTGGGACAGGAAAAATTCCCGACCAGCAAATTCTTGACTTAGTGCGTAAAAACTTTGATATGACGCCCAGCAAAATGATTGAGCATCTCAAATTGGAAAGACCTATCTATAAGAAAACCGCTACCTTTGGACATTTTGGCAGAAATGATGCAGATTTTACATGGGAACAATGTGACAAAGCTGAAATTTTAAGAAAAGCCTTAGACGTAGCTAAGAAAGCTTAACTTTCTTTTCCCATTTGTTTTTTAACCTTAACTTTTCACCGTTGTGCTATAGGTTATGGCTATTTTATCGAGTTTTTCGTTTTTAGAGGCTTTTTGTGCCAGTTAAAGAAACTATAACATATGGCATAACTATGACATAACTGCTCTTTGAAATTCGCGATTAAAAATCAAAAGCGAACTAAAAACAGCCTTAAACTATTAACTTATGGCATAAAACTGCAGAGTTACGGTTTTAAAAACTAAACCCATAACTTCCAAAATTAATCAATATGTCTACTATAAACATTGTTTTTCAGTTATTTTTATAATTAAGGCAATATTTGGGTGTTTTGAACTATGTACATATTACTTATCACAAGTACTGGTGTTACCATAAAAGTCTTTAACACAAAAACAACCAAAAAACAAAACTCAAACTAAAATATATGTTAGTTAAATCAGGTATAAACTGTCAAATATTCAAAATAGGTAATAGATGATACAAAAAGAGGAAATTTTGTTTCAAAGTCTATTTTGGTAGGGTGCCAAGTTTTGTGCGAATTTCTGCTAATTGTTCATCTAGTTTGTTTTCATCGGTTTCGATTTTGTGGAAGAGTGGGGTGGGTTTGGTGATTTTGTGTCCTGGGTCAATGGGTGTGGTTGCTTGGTTCCAAGTGTAGTTGTTTTCGGGTAGTTGTAGTGTTTGCCATATTTGTTCGGCTGTTTGTGGTATGAATGGTGCTGATACGATTGTGGCGGCTTTAACTACTTGTGTGGCTACGTAGAATATTGTGCCTGCTTTTTCTTTGTCTGTTTTCATGATGTTCCATGGTTCTTTGGTGTTTAGGTATTGGTTGCCTATTCTGCTTATGCTTATAAGTGTGTTGACGGCTGGTTGTAGCAATCCTGTTTCTATTTCTTTGGCTGCTTGTTCTACTTTTTCTTTTACTGTATCAAGTACGGCTTGGTCATCTTCTTCCAGTTTAGTAGGTGTTGGTATAATGCCGTCAAATTGGTTTGTTATGAATGTTAGTGTGCGGTGTATGAAGTTGCCAAAGGTGTCGTTTAGATCTGCGTTTATTTTGTCTGCAAATGTGTTCCAGGTAAAGTTGGTGTCTTTGCTTTCGGGGCGGGTTGCCATTAGGAAGAAGCGCCAATAGTCTGCTGGGAACATTTCTAAGGCTTCGTCTATCCATATGCCTATGCGTTGGCTTTTTGAAGCTTTTTGGCCGCTGAATTGCAGAAATTCTGTTGCTGAAACATTCCATGGTAGATTGTAGTCTTGACCTGAGGCTAACAGTAATGCGGGTAAGATTATGGTGTGGAAGGGGATGTTGTCTTTTCCAATGAAATAGAGTGTTTTAGTTTGTCTATTTAACCAGAATTCTTTCCATTTTTCTGTTTGTCCAACATGTTGCGCTTGCTCTATGGTAGCGGATATGTATCCTAATACTGCGTCTATCCAGACGTAGACGGTTTTACCTTCTGCTCCTTTAAATGGTGCAGGAATGCCCCATTCAACATCACGTGTAACTGCTCTAGGTTTTAATCCTTCTTTTATCCAGTTTAAACTAAAATTTTTCACGTTGGCAGGTAATTGCTGATTAGCTTTAATGTATTCGCTTAACGGTTCAGCAAGCTTGGAGAGGTCAATATACCAGTGTCTTGTTGTTTTTACAATAGGCTTATTTTTACAAATTATACAATAAGGTTCAACAAGGGTGGTAGGTTCTAAAAGTTTGCCACATAGGTCACATTGATCCCCTCTAGCCTTCTCTGCGCCACAATAAGGACATTTACCTTCTACAAAACGATCTGGCAGAAAACGTTGATCATACTCACAGTAGAGCATTTGCGTTTCCTGTTCAAAAATATACCCATTTTTTTGAATGTCTAAAAGCGTTTTTTGTACGAACTCTTTATGCACTGGACTTTCCGTAAAAGTATAATTATCATATGTGGCTCCCCATCTCTTAAAGAGCTCTGAAACTTTGGCATGAATTCTCTCCGTTAACTCCTTAGGCGTTATACCCTGTTTTAACGCCGCCACCTCAATAGGGGTACCATGCTCATCTGAACCACTAACAAACCACACTTCATCCCCCTTTAAACGATAATAACGAGCAGTAACATCAGCAGACAAAACAGAACCAACTAGATTTCCAATATGAGGCAACGCATGAACGTAAGGCCAAGCGGCCGTAACTAAAATTTTATCTGGCAAACTAATCTCCAAACATTAAACGTTGATAACCTTATTATTAAAATTACTGCTAAGCAAAACTAACTTTAATACAACCGAATTTTTTATCATTTCTTTCTCACATTTTGATAACCCACATTTTTCTATAGAACACTATTTCACTTCTCTATTTCCTTCAACAAAACTATTCAGCCAATCAACATTACAACAAAATTTATTGCCACTGGCTTTTTCATTTTATTTCTCTTTTTTAAAAATAGCAAACATTACTTTAATAGGAGGTTCATATTTGAGTAGCCAAAACCCACATTCAAAAACAGCAAAAAAACCAAGACTTCACGTATTGGGTATTGATGCTGAGGTCGATCCTGTTATTGGTAAGAAGTTGAGGCGTGGTATTTATGCGTCTGATCGTATTCATTCTTTGGTTATGGGTTTTCCGGGGTCGGGTAAAACTCGTTTTCTTCTCTCTATGATTAAACAACATATTGATAATGATGAGGGTTTTTTGGTGTTGGATTCTCATAGTGATCTTACACAGCTTGTTCTTTCTCATATTCCCTCTGAGCAATGGGACAGGGTTGTCTACATTAATCCTTGGTCTGCATTCGAAGATAAATATGACAATCGTGTTTTGCAAATAAATTTCTTAGAACATCACAACCCCTACGAACGAGATGTTGTTGCTAGGATGTTTATGGATACTTTGGAGAAGCTTTACGAGCGTTGGTGGGGGCCTCGTCTTGACATGATTTTGCTAAACGCTTTGTATTTGCTTATGGAAAAAGATCATGCTAAATTGCCTGATCTTTACATGATTCTCTCTGATCCAGATTTTCGTGATATGCTCCTCGCTAAATGTAGGGATCGTAATGTTAAGGTGTTTTGGGAGAAGCAGTATGATAAAATGCCTAAGGATGCTTCTGTTGCTGTTCTAACTAAGCTTTATCGTCTTGTGCAGGAGCGGATTATTGTTCCTATGTTTATGGCTGAAAAAAGCGGCATTGATTTTCGGGCGGTTATGGATGAGCGTAAGATTGTTATTGTGGATTTGCCTGAAGGCAAAGTTACTTCTGATATTGCCAACTTTTTGGGTAGTTTGATTTTGTCTGCTGTGTATAATGCGGGTATGTCAAGGGAGGATACTCCTGAGGCGGATCGTAACCCCTTTTTTGTATATGTAGATGAAG
>WREZ01000064.1 GCA_009779045.1 Candidatus Bathycorpusculum sp.
ACTAGTCAAAAACCGCCTCTTATTGCAATTAGTATTGCGCCTGAGAGGTATTCACATAGTTTAATTGAAGAGTCAGGTGAATTCATTGTAAACATTCCAACGATTGAACAGTTACAAAGTGTCATGGCCTGTGGTACCTTTAGCGGTAGAAGTTTTGATAAATTCAAAAAAACAAACTTGACGCCTATTCCAGGTAAACGTGTAAAAGCTCCTGCAATATTAGAATGTCTTGCACATATTGAATGTACTGTTGAAGACCAAATTCAAACAGGAGATCATACAATATTTGTAGGTAAAATAGTAGAAGCCTACGCTGACACAGGAATATTTTCCGATAGCTACGATATTAAAAGGGCACACATGGTATACCATGGCGGGGGAAACAATTTTTACACCCTTGACGTTAAAAACTATAAACCCTAAAAAACTTGTAAACTATTATCTTCTTTTTATTCCATAACAACTCGCCATATATCTGAGTTTAGTGGGTATCCGTAAGTTGGTTTTCTGTATGCAAGTATTGTATTTGAGGGCCATAAAATATAAACTAATGTTGTAAGTGATGTTTGTAAATAATAATGATGGTGAGTTACTGTGAAATTTGATGCTGATTGTATTTTTTGTAAGATAGTTCAAAAGCAGGCGCCTTCAAGTATAATTTATGAGGATGAGCAGGTTATGGCGTTTCTTGATATTAGGCCGGCAAGTGAAGGGCATACGTTGGTTATTTCTAAGGAGCATTATGAGGGTATATTAGATATCCCAAGTGGTCTTTTGGGTAGGGTTCATCAGGTGTCTAAAATGGTTGCTGTTGCGGCTAAGCAGGCGTTGAATGCTGATGGAATAAATGTAATTCAGCAGAATGGTAGGGCGGCAAATCAAGAAGTGTTTCATATTCATGTTCATGTTATTCCAAGGCATTTAGGACAAAAAATGAAAAGTCTTCAAGAAGTGCAAATGGTGGATTATAAGCAGTTGGAGTTAATAGCGGATAAATTAAAGTCGTTTATCTAATGGTTGGGTTATGGGTAAGATTTAGCCTGTTGTTGTAATATTTGCATGTAATAATGTGCAACTTGTTTACGTTTTATGTTTTTAGATGTGAGTTTTGTTATTTGTTGTGTGTGGGTGTGTGTTGTTTGTTTTTATGTGTGTTGGTGTTTTTGTGTTGATAAGGTTTATATTGTTGTATGTATGTGTGTGTTGTAGGTGAAGCGGTGCAGAGCCGCTTGTATGCTGGTGAATGTATGCGCAGAAGTTTAACTATAACTCCTGAGAATGATAAGAAAATATTGTTAACTAAGGGACGTTTCCTAACGGGAGAGGATCCTCTTGACATAGACTACACGACAATGGCCAACATTTTCATAGAGCTTGGACATAAACTCATAGCTGCTGCATGGGCGAACAGTGTAGATTCGAAAATTACAATTAATAAAAATGAAATAATTGAATCCTTCAAGAAGCACGCCTTCAGCTCAGAATTAAAAGAAGAGTCGGTGGGAGATCAAGTAACTGAGATTATCATCAAAAAACTAGTAGATCAAGCAGGTATAGCAGGTATAACGCAGAAGTCACAGGATCAACAAATTCAACAATTGACATCGCCGCCAAAGACAAAAAGTAAAGAGAGACCGGGAAAAAGATACATAATATAAACTAATTTACAGTGCTAAATATGGTCAATGATAAGAAAGAAAATAGGTTAAACTCTGAGTCTAAAAAGGTAAACTTTGAAGAGGATCTTAAAGCAGAAAAACTGCGGTCAGAAGATTACCTAAATAGACTAAAGTACATGCAGGCTGACTTTGAAAATTTCAAACGACGTTGTGATAGGGAAATTGAGCAGATTAAAAATCACAGCAATGAACGCTTAGTAATTCAGCTTCTAGAGATAGTTGACGAGTTAGAGTTAGCAATTAAAGTGGGAACCAGCATAGAAGCGTCTCAAAAGTCTCTAATAGATGGTGTAGAGATGACGCTTAAGAAACTTAGAAAGTTGCTAGAGCAAGAAGGAGTTATAGAGGTAGACTGTGTTGAGGGTAAAATTTTTGACCCCGCATCAGCAAATGCAGCCTTAACAGAGGAACGTGAAGACTGTGAAGACTGCACCATTCTACAAATCATAAGAAAAGGCTACATTATGAAAGGGCGAGTAATTCGGCCAAGTGTAGTAAAAGTTTCAGTTAAAAGTAAACAGAAAACAGAAAATCAAAGTAAATAATTAAACGGAGGAAAAAAGTAAATGAGTGAACGAAAAATAAGTGAAAAAGTCTTAGGAATTGATTTAGGAACCACAAATTCAGCAGCGGCCATCTTTGAGGGTGGACATGCTACGGTCATTCCAAGTGCGGAAGGACCTACAATGGCGGGAAAAATGTTCCCCTCAGTAGTAGCTTTCACTAAAGACGGGCAGTTGTTAGTAGGTGAACCTGCAAAAAGGCAAGCCACCACTAATGCAGAGGGAACTTTGTTTGAAATTAAACGTAAAATGGGTAGTGACTATAAAGCCCAAGTGTATGGTAAAGAGTATACGCCTCAGCAAATTAGCGCTTTTATATTGCAGAAGATAAAGAAAGATGCTGAGACCTATTTAGGTGGGGTTGTTAAAAAAGCTGTCATTACGGTTCCGGCGCATTTTGACGATAATCAGCGTCAAGCAACTAAGGATGCCGGTGAAATAGCTGGATTAGAGGTTATGCGTATTGTAAATGAGCCAACTGCTGCATGTCTTGCATTTGGTATTGATAAATTGCATCAGGAGATGAAGATTTTAGTCTTCAGTTTCGGTGGAGGAACTCATGATGTTACCTTAATGGACTTCGGTAAAGGAGTCTTTGAGGTTTTAAGCACCAGTGGTGATACGCAGTTAGGTGGAACAGATGTTGACAAAGCAATAATGGCATACATTTTAGAAGAGTTCAAACGCCAAACAGGCATAGACGTTAGCAGTGATAAAATGGCAATGTCAAGGCTAAAAGAAGCTGCAGAAAAAGCCAAAATTGAACTCTCCACATTAATGAGCACAGACATTGATTTACCCTTCCTTACCGCAGACGCAACAGGTCCAAAACACCTTCACATGTCTTTAACAAGAACCAAAATAGAAGCATTAGCACAACCTATTATTGAGAAGACAAAACCAACTCTGCTAAAGGCTCTAGAAGATGCTAAACTAACTCCGCAGCAGGTAGATAAAATTATCCTCATAGGCGGCATGACCAGAATGCCCCTTGTTCAACGCTTTGTAGAACAAATCTTAGGCAAATCACCGGAACGCGGAATTGACCCCATGGAAAGTGTGGCCATAGGCGCAGCCATACAAGGCGGAGTAGTCACAGGCGAAGTAAAAGACTTACTATTACTAGACGTTACCCCCCTAAGCTTAGGTCTTGAAACCATGGGCAGCGTCATGACTAAAGTCATTGACAAAAACACAACTATCCCAACAAAACACAGCCAAGTCTTCACCACAGCAGCAGACTTCCAAACAGCAGTAACCATACACGTTCTACAAGGCGAACGTCCCATGGCTCAAGATAACGTATCACTGGGAATGTTTAACCTCGTAGACTTACCACCCGCACCAAGAGGAGTACCACAAATAGAGGTAACCTTTGACATTGACGCAAACGGCATACTAAATGTAACCGCAAAAGACAGAGGAACTGGAAAAGAATCAAAAATCACAATCACTGCCTCAACAAAACTAAGCCAAGAAGAAAAAGATCGTTTAATCAAAGAAGCAGAACAATTTGCAGAAGCAGACCTAAAAAAGAAAGAAGAAGCAGAAACACGCAACAACGCCGATAGTCTAGTATACACCGCAGAACGCACAAAACAAGACTTAGCAGACAAACTATCCAGTGAGGAAACCACCAAAATCGACGCAGCTGTAACAGAACTTAAAAACGCACTTGCAAGTAACGACATAGCACAGATTAAAGCAAAAACAAATGACCTGCAAAAAATATTACAAGAAGTTGGAACTAAAGTCTACCAACAAGCAGCAGCAGAAGCAGCAAAACAACAACAAGCAGCAGGCGCTCAAGGACAAGCAGAACCAACACCACCTCCAACAGGTGAGGCAGGTTCAAACTCTAACAGTGATGAACCAACTGTTGTAGATGCAGAAGACTACAAAGTAAAGTAATCAACACCTTTTTCTTTTTTTCAAGTGAGAAGAGGGATTATAATAATGGTTGAAGTAAAAAATAGACGAGTTTCAGGGAAAAATTGGGAGTTAACCAGAATCTTGGACTTGTTTAGAAAACAATTGACACAGGGAAATGGTATAAATTTGAGCCCTGTGCTACAGTGAGAGTTTAAAATAATCGTTTAACGGAAAGATCAAAGATGGCTCAGAAAAGAGATTACTATGAAGTTTTAGGCGTTGATAAAGGCGCAACAAACGATCAGATCAAGGGTTCCTATCGTAAATTGGCAATGCAGTATCATCCAGATCGTAACAAAGAGGCAGGGGCAGAGGACAAATTTAAAGAAATCAGCGAAGCCTATGCAGTACTTAGTGACCCGCAGAAGCGGGTGCAATATGATCAGCTGGGTCATGCAGGTTTTGATCGGCAATATAGCAGGGAAGATATTTTCAGAGGAGCAGATTTTGACTCTATATTCCGTGATATGGGTTTTGGCGACATATTTCGCACGTTTTTTGGCGGTTCAGGGTTTGGTGGCGGTTATGATAGGGGTAATCATGGTCAGGATATAGGTTGCACTATAGAGATCACCTTAGATGAGGCGGCCAAGGGTGTTGAAAAAGAAATTCAAGTTCCAAGGACTGAAAGATGTGATACCTGTGGCGGTTCAGGTGCTAGGCCTGGTACAAATGTGACAATATGTCATAGATGTAATGGGTCAGGTAAAGTTCAAAATAGGCATACGTTTGTTTTTCTTATTCAAGATTGTCCTCAATGTAGAGGTAGAGGAAAACATGTTGAGACACCATGTAATAGTTGTAGTGGGTCAGGGCTTGTTCGCAGGAAGCGGAATATTAGTGTTAAAATTCCTATAGGTATTGAAGATAGTTCTCGTTTGCGTCTTCGTGGTGAGGGTGAAATGGCTGTTAATGGTGGCGAAGCGGGTGATCTTTATGTTATAGTTCAAGTGTTACCGCATCAATTGTTTGTTCGTGATGGGGATGATTTGTATCGTATAGAAATGGTAACATTCCCACAAGCAGCGTTAGGAGCGGAGATTTCAGTGCCAACTTTGGAAGGCCCAGCCATGGTTAAAATTCATGCTGGAACACAACCAGGAGAAGTTGTCCGTGTAAAAGGGCACGGTATGCCAAAAATGCGTGGTTATGGCAAAGGGGACTTAATAGTTAGAATTGGCATAGTGGTACCTGAAAAACTTACAAACCAACAAAAAGAACTCCTTGAACAGTTAGCAAAAGAGTTCGGATCAGACATATCCAACAAAAAAGGCAAATTCCACTTTTAACACCACCATTCTTCAATAACTAACCATAATTATTTAACACATTTTTTCTTTAAATTCGTTAGCAAACAAACTATGGAATATGACTTATTGGACTATAGGGGTTAAAGAAGAAAGTAATTTCAGAAGTTTAAAAAAGGGTTGTTAAAGATTTTATTGTTGTTAAAAGTTAAAAGAGGTTTTTATGAAGGCGTTGCAGGTTAGTATAGGTATTTTATGTTTAAATGGATAACGGTTCATGAAAACGGAGGCAATGAGGTATAGTAAAGTTTTTTAATATATTGCAAGTTTTTAAGTATAGGTTAAGAATATGGCAAGTTTTGATCTATTAGGATTAGTTATTAGTATAATAGTAAACATCATTATTCTTGCGCCGGTACTATGGATATCAGGTAGAATGCTTGTAGGTAAAAGTAAAGCGAAATTCACTGATGCACTATGGATTGTTGCCCTTGGAACAATAGTTAGCGTAGTAATTAGCGCTCTCCTTGGAGGAGGACTCATAGCTTCGGTAATTCTGTTAGTAGTCATACTAGGACTATTGAAGCATTTCTTTAACTGCGGATGGATAAAAGCACTATTAATAAGCATCGTTGCACTGATAATCTTTATAATAATTGCAGCAATACTAGCAGTAATAGGCATAGGCATCATAGGGCTTACTTTAATATAAAACTAAACCCTTTTCTATTTTTTAAATATCCACCATTTTTTAGAGAAAAACTTTCCAAAATAATAAGCGCTAAAAAAACAAAAAGTTTGCTACATATATTTGAACTGTATATGTAGTGTAAATTAAGATGTTTCTGTCTGTTTTACAGGGCATATAGGCAGTACAGTTTTTTCGTTGGCTTCGTTGATGACTTCTGCTATTCCTAGATATATTGCACTTGAGCCGCATATGACTCCTTCTATACCTGTTAGCACGCTAAACCATAAGGGGTTTCCTAGTATTTCTTTTGTTGCCAACATAAAGAATAGTATGGCTAGACTCATAAAGACAAATTGAAGGGCTCTATTAGTTTTTAGTGTTCCAAAGAACATTGCAAAAGTAAAGATACCCCACATCATAAAGTATGCAGCCATTGCAATGTTATCTGCGGGTGCTACAGTTCCAAAAAAGGACATACTAGGCATAAGAATAGTAAGTACAAGAGACCACCAAAAGAAGCCATAAGAGGAAAAAGCCACAGTACCAAACGTGTTACCTCTACGATACTCCATAATACCTACAATTATTTGCGCTAAACCACCAAAAGCCATACCCATTGCAAGAACCATACTGTTTAGAGAAAATAAACCCTCATTGTGCAAATTCAAAAGAACCGTAGATAAACCAAAAGCCACTAAACCTAAAGGCGCCGCATTCGCTAATTTATAGTTACTCATTTTTCCACTCTATACCTGATGATAAAAAAAGAAGAGACAAAAGAAAGTTTTTAACTCTTTCTACAACATTCAACACTTTCCGCTTAAACCCAAACACATCACCCAATCACCCACACTAGAGTTTCCACTTATAGCGTAGCGCTATTGTTTGAATTAAATAAAACATCAAGCGTGAAAGTTTTTCCACAGATTTAGAGAAGTACCAACCATTGTATCACATGATGTGTTGTTAGATACTTATGCAGATAAGTAATGCTTAATAGTTTAAATTTATCAATATATCAAGTATAAGAGGTAAATTACAGGAGTGTGAATAT
>WREZ01000065.1 GCA_009779045.1 Candidatus Bathycorpusculum sp.
AATTCTCATCACTTAATTTTAAGGCTTTTTCATACCTATCCAAACTACCAAACACAGATTAAACCCTCTTTAAACAAAACAAGCACAACCCAACTATTTATAAATACCGAGGAGGTCTATTGTGTTTACATTGGTAACTTGTAGGGTGTGTTAGTTTTTTTGGTTTGTATGTGTGTTTGTTTTGTTTTGTAGTGTTATTGTTGTAGTTTTTTGTTTATGATTTTTTGTAGGTTGATTTCGAATGCGGCTGCGGGGTTTTCTAGTTTCCAGTTTTCTAGTATTTGGGGGTTGATTTCGCCTATGATTCCTATTTCTTGGTTCTCATCATCATCATCATCATCGTTGTCTATGGTGATTTTGCCTGTTCTGCCTTCTATGTATGTTGGGTGTGTGGTTGGTTTTATTTTGTATTGTATTCCTAGGTTGGTTAGGAGGCTGTTTATGTTGGATTTGATTTCGCTAAAGTTTGCGTTTGGGTGTGTTGTTATGGCTGCTAGGTGTTCGTTTTCTTGTATTTTGTTTTCGTGTGTTGGGTTGGGTTGGGTTGTTTTGCCTTGTTCGTAGATTTTTTGTGGGAATTCTACGGATTGGTTGTTGCTTAAGAATTCTATTAGGCCGGGTAGGAGTGTGTTGCGTATGCAGGTCATGGTTGTAATTTTAGGATTACTTATCTCTATGCAGTCTACCTGCTGTTGTTGCTGTTGTGGTTGTTGATGGTTGGTGGTGTTTGTTTTGTTGTTTAGTGTGTCTTTGTTTGTTAGTGTGGTGTTTAGTGTTTCTTGGTATCCTAGGCCTATCATTAGGTCGCGTGTGTGGTTTATTATGTGTTGGTCGGGTTTTGCTTTGCCTCTGGTGGGTAGTTCGTGCCAGTTTGGAGTTATGTTGTTGTATCCATAGGCGATTGCTATGTCCTCTATTAGGTCTACTTGGTGCATTATGTCTGTACGGTAGCAGGGTATGCATACTTCAACTTCATTTTCACTATCTCCTACATCTGCTATGGTTGTTGTGGTTTTTTGTGTGTTAAATCCTGCGGTTTGTAGTAGTTCTATTATGTGTTTTTTGGTTAGGTTTAGTCCTAAGAGTTTGTTTGTGTATTTTATGTTTAATTGCATGTGTTTGTTGTTAAAGTTAGGTGTGGTTTCTTGTGTTTGGGTGTTGTTGTAGTTAGAGTTGTCTGGGTAGTGGATAATAGTTGTGTATGGTTTGCCGTCTCTTTCAATTAGCATGGTTGTAACAAGATTTAGTGTGTTTAGGACGGTTTTGTGTGAGGTGCCTGTGACTTCTATTAAGAGGTTTTTGGAGTTTGTGGTTACTTTGCCTAAATCGTTAGAGTTTATAATAGGTGGAAAAGATAAAATTTGGCCGTCAGCGTCAAATAGCATAGGATATGCTGTGTGGTTTTTTACTATGTGGCCGTATTCGTTGCCTTTTGGGTGTTTTTCTAAGACCTCATTTAAAGTCATTTTTTCTGTAAACCCTAAGGGTACAAATGTTACCTCTTCGGGTTTAACTGTTGTGTATTCAATAGGCTGTTTAATTAAGTCTAAATTGTATATGCCTATGCTAGCTTTTCGGCGGTTGCGGCCATATGTTTGGTCTAGTTTTTCTTGTAAATGCATTAATCCACAAATAACCTCATCTGAAAGCTTTACCTCTTTAACAACAGCACACGCAATAAAGGGTCGTATGTCATAGAGTTCCCTGCTAACAAACACTTCCACACCTGACGCGGTAGCACTGTACTGTTTTATACCCTTTCTTTTACCTATAAATCCCTGTAACGCACGTGTTAACCCCTCTACACACCAAAGATCCGGACGGTTAGTGTCTTTAAACTCAACATTTACCGTTTCATCTTGCTTATTGTAACCCTTAACTTCCGCCTTAACATAAGCTAATAACTCATCTAACTTTTCCATATCTCCCTCAAACTTTACCTGTAGAAGACTTTCAAACTCTTTATAATCTATATCAATTGTCGGCATCTATGGTGTCACCTGCTTTTTTCTTAACCAATCTAAATCAGAACTAAATATCATTCTAATATCATCTATACCTGAATGCATCATAAACAAACGATCAACACCCAAACCCCACGCAATAACAGGCACATCTACACCTAAAGGCTTTGTAACCTCAGGCCGAAAAATCCCTGACCCCCCAAACTCTATCCACCCATAACCCTCCTTATACGCACTTAACTCTACACTAGGCTCTGTAAAAGGAAAATAATCCGGCTTAAACCGCACCTTACTAGCCCCCGCTATTTCCATAGCAAACCTACCTAACACACCTAAAAGATCTCTAAGATTCAAATCAGGATCAACAATTATCCCCTCAACCTGATTAAACTCTGACAAATGCGTACGATCAACCACCTCCGGCCTATAAACACGAGCAATAGAGAAATACTTACCCGGCACCCGCAACTCTTTACTACACAACATACGCGCACTCAAACAAGTACCATGACCACGCAAAATAAGCCGCTTAGCAGCATCAAACGAATACTTATAACCCCAACCCGAAGAACCCGACTCCCCACCATTCTCATGCGTCTGCTTAACACGCTCAACAAACTCCTGATAACCACTAATATCCCCACATACGGGCTCCTTAAGATAATAAATATCACTTACCTCACGCGCCGGATGATCCTGAGGTATATTAAGCGCATCAAAATTAAACAAACACGACTCCACACCCGTACCCGACATCTCCTCAAAACCCAAAGTAACCATTTTCTCTCTAACTTGGTCAAGAAAACTCAAATACGGATGCTTCTTACCCGGCCACGAATTAGCAACAGGCGCCTCTATATTATACCTCTGCAACTTTACAGAACGCCACTTACCCGTAATAATAAGCTCAGGCGACAACTGCGTAACCTCAGACTCCACCAATTTACCCTCCAAAAGCGCAACCCTACCCGCCTCAGTAATCTCAAGAAAACGAGACGTCTTAAGCTCAACAACAACCAACTTACGCTTCTTAAGCTGCTCAGCAGCCCCCCTCAAAGACTCATCTAAACCATCAAACAAACCCTGATCACTATCATTGCTATTAACTAACAATTTTAAAAGAGCCTCATCACACCCCTCAGAAACAGACAAACTAGAAAGCAACTCCTCAGAAAGCACTACAACATTACTTTGACCCGAAAAAGTCGCCCACTTTTTACGAAGAACCCAACCCAACGCAATCTGAACAAACTCCGACTGTAAACCAGCCCTCTCAGCCGCCACCCTCAAATCCGCAGACCCACCCAACTCCGCAACCGCTAAAACAAGCTTACGCTCAGGCAAACCACTCTTAGCATACACTCTACCCTCATCAGTTAACTTGATAACATTTTGCGTCACAGCATAAATATTTAACAACGACTGCTCCTGCAAAGTTAACGCATTACGCATAACAGCCGCATCAGACAAATTAGACACAACAACTAACCTATCAACAGACACCTTACCACCATTCTCTTCTAAACCTAACAAAACCTGACGCTCCTGCAAACGCAACTCAACCATATATCGCAACATCCTCAAACTTTACTAATTAACAATAGCATACTCTCAGGTCACAAATAAAGTATGCTGACTTACACTAAAGTAACAAGATAAAAAAAAGACTAAAATGCCTTTTTTAGACGGCACAAACAAATAAACCCTAAACTTTTTCATTTTCACTACTGAAACTTATACTACTAATTACATTCATCAAACCGATGGAGTAGATGGGTTTACAAGTGGAGGTGTGTTGGGGCAGCAAACTTTGTGTATGTATGATATTAATGCGCAAAATGAGGCGGTGGGTGGTGTGTTAGCACAGTTTAGTAACCTAAAAACCTGTGCACAGCTAAAATATACATGATAGTTCCAGCGTTAATGTACTTTTACTGTACAGCAGTTGAGCAGACACAATACACATCTGAGCAGGACCAAACATAGGACAAGAAGTACCAAGCGTCAAATATGGCCCACATGGGCAAGGGATAATGTGAACCAAACATAGGTTCCAACAACACATTTATCTGGTCTTTTTGATTTAACGCCCTAAAACAATCCATGTTCCATTCTTTCTTGAACCAGACCGACGAATGATGTTTTTGCCTTTTAACGATTTCAGCCGCCCCTCTACAACACGTTCAGTGACATTTAATTCTTCAGCTATTTGTTTAATAGTTATGGAATTATTGTCTATGATTAATTTAACTATTTTATCCTGTTGTATGGCCCTAACTTCACTAGTACCTGTAACATACAACACAGACTTATTATTGCTGTTATTAGTGTCTGGTGTATCGCGTGTTATTGTAACGGGCGTGGGTTCATTTAATCCATAAGCTAACCCATATTTTATTCCACCGTTTATTCCACCGTTTATTCCACCGTTTATTGTGCCATTATTGTCGGCATAATTTTTATCGCGTTTAAATTCAACTTCAAAAAAACCCTGATCATTCTTAAAAACAGGTTTAGATTTGCCATCTTTTTTACACTCTTTTATTATCTTACTTATACCACGTCCCAAGGTTTCTATTTGACCACTACGATAAAAAACATTAGTAATAAGGGGATTATGAGGATAAGACCTGTGAGCATTTAAAAGTTTTTTAAAACTTACATGTTCAGGCAATTTAGCTCTATTTACAATAATCAATTTATTTTCATACACACGAATAGAAATAGCTGTAAAACATGAATAATCATTATGGACAATAGCATTTAAAACCGCTTCCCGCATAGCTTCTCGTGGAACAAAATAATCTTCAATCCGCTGAATCCCCTCATAACGAATAAATCCCTTTAAATATTTGGTGTAAAGCAGGTCAAGAATTTTATCTGCCATTTCAATAAGTGCACCATGAACCTCGTCTTGATAGTGTATTTCAATATCGTCATCATCAAAAAATATTATTCTAACAAAAGCGTTAGTTACATATTTTTCAGGGTCTTTTCCAAAACATAAGGCTGCTGCACGTTTTATAGATGTTCCATTTTTTAATTTGAGGTTTTCAAGTAAAACGTCATTGTTTATAAGGTCTAAATCTTCTTTTTGTGAACGCTTGCTTTGTATTGCTTTTTTACGAAATGTTTCAAAAGCAGATTTAGCTAAATCGTTAACAGAAATATTGGAGCCAATTAGTTCGTCCCAAGTTTTTCCTTGTGTTTGAAGTATAAAATCTATTAATTCGTTACCTTTTACTTCAAGAGTATTGGCACCTGATCGTTTGTAAAATTTACCGTTATAATCAATTGGCGTTTTTTGTTTTGTTACTGTTATAGAAATATAGTTTTTTTCACCGTTTGTGTGATGTTGTGCTTCCACATTTATTGCTAATGTGTCATAAATTGTTTTTGGGATTACAGTAAGTAGTTCTTTTGCGTTAGGTAATCCGATAATTTCGCCCTTGTCGTTTTTTCCAATTTCAAGCGTACCGCCGTTTGTGTTGGCAAATGCGCAAATGGTTCTGAGAAATTTATTGTCCCATGATGATTTTAATTCAAGGGTGTTATGTTCCATGGATAGACACTGTTTTTAGTTTATGGTATTTTAGTTTATTTTATGGTATTATAATATTTTAATGTATTTTAGCCGGTGGTGTGTTCTTTTTGCTTCTTTTTTACAAACAGAGTGACACCACCAGTTTTTCATGTAATATAATGTTTGCCTCTTGTGGCGTTACAAAGTTTTTAAACACGTGAATTGAGGTGAAAATTTTATGGAAAAAACGATAAGTATGTTGGTAACTGTGAAATATGTTGTTTGTGCTCTTTTCGCTTTAGGCATGGCTGTTGCAGTTATGGTTCCTGTGGTGCCCAGGTACAGTAAAGTTCTTGTTCCTGCGGCTGGTTTTTTGATTTTTGCTTCTACTATGGTTCTAGTTTTTTGGCAGACTTCTCTTAACGCTTTTAACGTTAAACAACTTGAATTGTTTGGTGAGCGTCAGAAGAAAATGCAGAAGGCTATTGAGGACATTGAGGCTGATGTTGAAGAGGTGGAAGAGGATGTGGGTGAGTTTAAGGCTGATGTTGAAGAGTTTGAGGTGAAGGTAGAGGGTATACTTGAGGCCGTTAAAGATATTGAAGAACAATTAGCCAACATAGCACCTGACACTGAACCTAAAGAAGCGGCTAAAGAGGACGACGAAGAAAAAAGTAGGTATGTCCAAGTTAACTTTGGATCAGTTGTTACCGGTTTTCAAATAACCCATTTTTTACTTTATGAAGCCTATTTTTTGAACAGCATTATGGGGACATAAAACTCATGTCACATCACATACGATTTTAGGCTTTTTTGTAATTCCCCTGTTTGTTAGTACCAGTATTCTATGGTCACAGTCATGGTTGCTCCATTGATTAGATTTGTGTTTCCTATGGACACAGTTGCAGTTCCGGGTAGTACAGGGAAGCACGCCCAGCCGCCTGAAGAACTTATATCTACACGTTGGTTATAGGTTATTGTGTGAGGACTTTGTCCTCCGTTAGATGTATAGCTTACTCGCGCAAAACCTTGATTAGTGGTTGTTGAATCTATGCGCACAAAAATGTAGCCTGCGTATTGAGCGTTGACAGTCCAAGAAGTATATTGTCCTGACTGTTGGTTGATAGTTTGTCTATCTGCTATGGTGGTGGATTTCCCTAATTTTGTAATGTCTTGTAACTCCTGTACGGTGCCTTGTAGGCTGTTGATGGAGTTTTGTAGTCTTTGATTGTCGTTTTGTAGACTATTAATTGTGTTTTGTAGTTTTTGGTTATCGTCTTGTAGACTATTAATGGTACCTTGTAGTTTTTGGTTATCGTCTTGTAATTCTTTTATTTCGTTATCGTTATTTATTTGTACTGCTGGGTTGCCTACAAGGCTGAATACTAAAAGTACTGCTAAAACTGCACATGCTATCGATAAAACCGTCATTTTGTTATCCATTTTTCGCAATCTCGTGATTTAATTGTTACTTCTACCCTAAAATCCCGGAAAGTATAACTATGTCTGAGTAATAGAGAATGAATGTTCGTTGAAACGACGATTGCGTGGTGAAATCGCGTTTTTGTATTAACTGCAGCATAGTTATAATTATACACAATATAACTATGTTTTTACATTTTAGTTCACTAAAATACACTTAAA
>WREZ01000066.1 GCA_009779045.1 Candidatus Bathycorpusculum sp.
TAACGTAATTATTTTTATAAAATTTAATATTGCTAATTTTTTGATGAAAGCAAAAAAAAAAAACGTTCAGTTACGTTTCAAATAAAAACGTTTTTTTCAATAATATATCTGTGTGTTTTATTTAAATTAGATAGTGTGTGTGGTTTATGTTTACTTGTGAAAAATTGTTGTTTGTTTTGGTGTGTATTTTAGGTGTGCATGTTGTTGTTTGAGGATTATTAATGAATTGGATTTGTTAGGTGCGTAGTATTATTTTTTCTGTGAATTTGTTTAATGTGTTTGAAAATTCGTTTATGTTTTCTGGTGCGTAGCTTTGTAGTGTTTGATAGTGTTTATCTAGGGTGTTTTCTGGTATGAATTGTTGTAGCGCATGAGTTTTGGAGCCTTTGGTTAATTCGCCTATGCACTTTATGTCTTCTAGTGTAACGAGTTCTGGGACTAGTGTGGTGCGGAATTCGTATGGTGTTTTGCCTATTTTTAGTATTTCTATACTTCTTTGTAGTTTGTCGGTGTTTTGTGCACCTAATTGTTTGTATTTTTCTAGACTTGTTTTGATGTCTAAGGCTACGTAGTCTACGTGGTTTAGGCATTCTTTTAGTACTTCGGGGTAGAATCCGTTGGTGTCTAATTTTACAAAGAAGTTTTTTTCTTTTAGTTTGACTAGAAATCTTGGTAATTCTTTATGCATGCATGGTTCTCCGCCTGTGATGACTACGGAGTCTATGAATTTTTTGCGGTTTTCCAAGATTTCTAAGGTAGCTGGTTCTTGTAAGAAGGGGGGTTGGGGGTCTGTGGCTATTTTCCAGTTGTGGCAGTATGGGCAGCGTAGGTTGCATCCGGGGGTGAATAGTACGCTGGCTACTTTATCTGGGTAGTCTAGTAAGCTTGTTTTTTGTAACCCGCTAAATTTCATTTACCGCTCCCCTATTGCTTTTCAAGGGTGGGTGTGGTGATGGTGTTTGATCGGTCGAAGGTTTTGCGTATGGCGAATTCTGCTTGTTTTCCGTTGTTCCATTGGTCTACTGGGCGTAGGTAGCCGACGACGCGGCTGTAGACTTCGCTGTATGCACCACATGTTGGGCAGTGTTTGTGTTCTCCTGTAGTGTAGCCATGGTTGGGGCAAATGCTAAATGTGGGTGTTAGGGTGAAGTAGGGTATGTTTGTGTTTTCTGCTACTTTTTTAACTAATTCTGCTGCAGCTTTCCATGAAGATAAACGTTCACCTAAGTAAATGTGGAAGTTGGTGCCGCCGGTGTAGAGTGTTTGTAGGCCATTTTGGTGTTCTAAGGCTTCAAAGAGGTCGCCTGCGAAGTCTACGGGGAGTTGTGATGAGTTAGTGTAGAAGGGTTCTGCGTTTTCTTTTTGAATGTGTTTTTGGTTAGCAAATATTATGTCACGGTATCTTTTTTGATCTGTGCGTGCTAAGCGGTATGCAGTGCCTTCTGCAGGGGTAGCTTCTAAATTGTAAATGTCGCCTGTTTCTTCTTGATATTTACCTATACGTTCACGCATGAAAGTTAGGGTTTTTACTGCAAAGGCTTGGCCTTCTTTAGAGGCAATATTTTGTCCTAGTAAGTTTAGAATAGCTTCGTTTATACCTACAATGCCAATTGTTGAGAAATGGTTTTTCCAATAATTACCAAATCTTTCCTTTACGTTACGTAGATACCTTCTAGAGTATGGGTATAATCCTTTTTCTGTAAAGGCTTCTAACACTTTACGCTTAAGCTCTAAGCTCTCTTTAGCAGTATCCATGAGTGTGCCTAATTTTTCAAAGAACTCATCCTCATTCTTTGAGAGGTAACCGGCTCTTGGAATGTTTAATGTAACTACACCTATGCTGCCGGTTAGGGGGTTAGCTCCAAAGAAGCCGCCTCCACGTTTACGTAGTTCTCTATTATCAATACGTAATCGACAACACATGCTACGCACATCTTCAGGGTTTAAGTCACTATTTATAAAATTACTAAAGTTTGGTACACCATATTTAGCAGTAACTTCAAAAATTGCTTGTGATACAGGAGAGTCCCAGTCAAAGTCTTTGGTAATGTTATATGTTGGAATGGGGAAAGTAAACACTCTGCCCTTAGAGTCACCTTTTGACATGATTTTAGCAAAGGAAATGTTTAACATTTCCATTTCTTGCGACATATCCCCATAGGTATCCTTTGTTACGCCACCATTGAAAATAACTGCCTCATTTTTCATAAACTCTGGAATAGTCAAATCTAAGGTAAGATTGGTAAAGGGCGTTTGAAAACCAACACGTGTAGGAACATTCATGTTAAAAAAGAACTCTTGTAGTGCCTGTTCAACATCTCTTTGGCTTAAATTGTCATAACGAATAAATGGTGCTAAATAGGTATCGAAATTGCTAAACGCCTGTGCACCCGCAGCCTCACCTTGAAGAGTGTAGAAAAAGTTTACGATTTGACCTAATGCCGTACGAAAATGCTTAGCAGGTTTGCTCTCAATTTTCCCAGATACACCTCCAAACCCTGAAAACAGCAAATCACTCAAATCCCAACCTACACAGTATGGTCCCAGAACACCTAAATCATGAATATGTAAATCCCCAGAAAAATGAGCTGCAGCAATATGTTCCGGATAAATGCGGCCTATCCAATACTTGGCAATTACTGTAGAGGAAAGATAATTGTTTAATCCCTGAAGAGAATAACTCATGTTACTATTCTCTTTTACTCGCCAATCCTCAACATCTAGGTATTGATCAACAAGATCTGCAGAACTCAATAAAGCCGCTAACTCACGCATATCATTATGCTGCTTACGATAGAGAATGTATGCCTTCGCAGTAGACGCATGACCTTTTTCAATTAACTGCTTCTCAACATAATCTTGAACTTCCTCAACAGTAGGAACACCATCCTCACCGTACTGCTTCAATAAGGCAGCTACAACTTCATCACTAATACGCTTAGCCTGCTCCTTATCTTTACCTCCAACAGCTTTCGCTGCCTTCCAAATAGCTTGAGTAATTCGCTCTTGATCAAAGGGTTCTAATTTACTATCACGCTTTAGTACAAACTTCATGTTTTCCCACTTCCATTAATAAACGCCCAAAATCCTCTGGGTCTTCGAATCTCTTATAAACCGACGCAAACCGAATGTAAACAATACGATCCATACTCTTGAGGTACTTCATAATTAAATCACCAATCTCTTGAGAAGAAACCTCACCTGTGTCCTTCAACATTAACTCTTGCCGTATTTGCCCTGCTAACTCATTAATCTGAGACATACTCACAGGCCGCTTCTCACTTGCCTTCTGTATACCTCTAATTATTTTATTAACATCAAACCGCTCCAGCTTACCATCCTTTTTACGCACCATTAACTCTACCGTTTCAACATACTCATATGTTGTAAAACGCTTACTACAACTAATACACTCTTTTCGCCTACGCGTAGTATTATCTGGCGAATCACGAGTCTCAAGCGTTTTAAAGTTCTCAGAGCCACAATAAGGACACTTCATGAATACACACCATATAGTGTTAACAAACAAAACATACACTACAAATAGTGCTATTTAAAGCCTTTACACACCAACCATAAAATAAACCGCCAATCCAAAAACACAAATATGAAAAAAATAGACACATTTAACAACAACAAAAAACCAAAAAAACAACCCCTTTAAACAAAACAACCCCAAACAACAAAAAACTACACAGTATACCTACCAAAACAACAAACCCAAACTTACTTACCAACAGGCCTTACAATCAAATAACCCTTATCAATCAACCAATGATGAAACTGATACGTAGAAAACAAACAACCCAACACACAAGTTCTACGAACTCTCTCATACTCCTCTGAACCCTCCACCTGCTTATTAAGCTCCAACTGAACAGAACACTTAACATCATTACAAAACTCCCTACGCTTATACTCAACAAAACCCTCAAACATAAACATCAACAAACAACACAACCAAAAATAAATATATAAACATTATTTAAAACCCAAACACCACCTAAAAACACCAAACCCCTCTATAACTCAACCAACCATTAATTGAAAACACAAAAGACAAAATTATTTTGGAAAAGAACCGAATAAAACCACATTACCAACTTAATAGCAATACATGATCACTTATTTTGGTGTTAGCTGCGCTTTTTTGATAACGTAAACTCCAGAGGTATTATCCCATTTTATCTCAAAATTATCCACTTCAATTTTCTGCTTAAAGAGAGGCGCATCTAAAACGGTGGTTTCTATTTCACCACCTTCGCCTGTAATACTGAGCCCATATTTTTCCGACAACTTCGACAACTGTTCAATTACCCTTTGATCTAACGTTTTCCCTAACCAGAACACATCTAACGGATAAGCAAAAACACCCGAGATGACCACTATAAATTTACGCTCCAACAGCTCCTCTAGCAACGTTTTTTGGTTATACTTCCACAGAGGATTAAAACACTTCAAATTCAGCTTATCACAAATTTTTTGAACTCTGCTGGTTTGATAAACAGACTCCACCGCCCCCGTAACCACACCTTCAATACCATACAACGTTTTAGCTTGCAAAATTGCCCGCTCCAAGTCAGTTAGCTCCTCCTCTTTGTGTCCTTCAGTTTCCACCGAAATTAACGGTAACTCTAATGCTTGAGCCTGTAGATCTGTAATGTTTACATTGGGTGTATGGAACATGTAGCTTTCCTTATTTTTGGAAACAATCGTAATTAGGCAAACTATTTGTTGTTGCTCTTTTTCTGTTGCTAAATGTAGTGCAAGTGTAGAATCCTTGCCACCTGAAAATAACACACCAAGCTTCATTTGTATCTATTAGCAGGTAAACCTATACATTAAGTTTGTTTGTTGTTAGGATCTGATTTTTTGTTTTTGTATAGCTATTGTTTTTTGTATGCTGATTTTTTGGTTGTTTGGCGTAAGTTTAATTGATGTCGTTTAACCTATTTGTTGTATGCCTCGTTTATGGTTTGATAAGGGTACGTTGTTGTTAAAGGGGGAGGTTGGTACTCCGTATGGTAAATGGGATCCTCGTAGTGGGTGTTATAGGATTAAGGCTTGTCATTATAGGGATGTTTTGGATTTTTTTAAGGCGAGTGATATTTGTGTTGAGGATGCTGTTTCGAGTTTGCCTGCTCTTGAGCAGTTAAAGGGTAGTATTGAGTTGCGGAATTATCAGGATAAGGCGTTGGATCAATGGTTAGTGGCGGGTAAGCGGGGGGTGTTGGTTTTGCCGACTGCTGCTGGGAAAACTTTTATTGCTCTTAAAGCGGTTGATTTGCTTAAAGTTCAGACGTTAATTGTTGTTCCTACTTTGGATTTGCTTGATCAGTGGCGGAAGCGGGTGCGTGATTGTCTTGGGGTGGAGGCAGGTGTTGTGGGTGGTGGTGAGTGTGTGTTGCGTATGGTGACGGTTTCAACGTATGATTCTGCTTATGCTCAGGCGGCGTTTTTGGGTAATCATTTTTTGTTGTTAATTTTTGATGAGGTGCATCATTTGGCTTCGCCGGGTTATATGCAGATTGCTGAGATGTTTTTTGCGCCTTATCGTATGGGTTTGACTGCAACGTATGAGCGTAGTGATCAACGTCATACTTTACTTCCCTTGTTAGTTGGTGATCCTGTTTATTCTGTTTCCGTGGAGGAGTTAACGGCTGGAAAGCATCTCTCTGATTATACTTATGAAAAGATAGCTGTAGAGTTAACAGAGCAGGAGCAGCAATTGTATGATGAGAATATGGCGGTTTTTAGAGGTTATCTTGAGTCACGTCATATTGTGTTGTATTCTGCTAGTGCTTTTAGACGTTTTATAATGTCTACAGGGCGTGATCCTAAGGCTAGAGAAGCTCTTCTTGCACGAAATAAAGCCTTAAAAGTTGCTGTTAACTCTGAGGCTAAACTTGATTTACTAGCAGAAAAGCTTGAAGTCTATAAAGATGAGAAAGTGTTAATTTTTACCTTATATAACGATTTAGTTTACATTATTAGTAAGCGTTTTTTGGTGCCTGCTGTTACTCATAAAACGCCTAGAGAGGAGCGGCGAGAAATTTTGACAAATTTTGGTAACGGTAAGTATAAGGTAATTGTTACATCACAGGTTTTAGATGAGGGTGTGGATGTTCCTGACGCGTCTGTTGGTATAGTGCTTGGTGGAACGGGAAGTAAACGAGAGTTTATACAACGTTTAGGGCGGCTTCTTAGAAAAAAAGAGGGAAAACTAGCCAAATTAGTGGAAATAATTTCTAAATCTACCGTAGAGGTAGACATTAGCCGCCGCCGACGCTTAAACAACAACAATAAGGCCTCTTCTACTTCTTCTGTTTCTAATGGAGGTGGCTCTTAGTGTTGCCTAGTAATTTGCTTTTGGTGTATAAACGCAAGGGCGAAATACAACCACGTTATGCAAAAACTACCCCTGAAAATCTTAGAGTTGCAAATCAATTAATAAACGTGTATGCTGTGCATGTGGGGGAGAAGAAAAAAGTTATAACAGCTTTTGTTTCCGAGATAGAAAATCAAGGATATGACTACCGTTTTATCCGTGCATTATCTTTATTACTTGACCGAAAAAGCCACTTTGTTTGCAACAGCAAAATTAACCCCTATGATATCCGCAAAAAAATATTTCAAATCACCGAAAAATATGGGGTTCCTACCACACCTAAAAAACGAGCGCAAATCTTAGAGTTAATTGCCTCTGAAACCAGACAAACTATAGAAGAGGTTGACAAACAATTATATGCCGATTTAGACGCTGAGTTATTTCTTGAAAAATTTAACCCCTCAACAGCATTAGAGCTACTGCAACAGTATAATCTTAGTTTAACACAAACCCTTCTATTTGAATGCAGTGAATTAAACTTTAAAGTTTCAGGCAACTGGCAACAACTTCTCTACCGCGTCAAAAAATTAGGTCTTATCTATGAAGTCTCCCCTGATGACTACAACGTAAAAATAAATGGTCCCTCCAGTCTCTTTAAACTAACAAAACGTTATGGCATTAACATAGCAAAATTACTACCTATAATTATGGCCAACCAAACATGGACCCTAAACGCCAAAATACTCTGGCGATACACTAACGAAATATGCAATTTTGAAATAAACAACACCAAACA
>WREZ01000067.1 GCA_009779045.1 Candidatus Bathycorpusculum sp.
AGAACTAGTAATTTCAAACAGAGAAATCACTTCAGCATACGTTAGGAACTTTAAAAAATTACAAAAAAGAAGAATAGTCTTCAGCTTAGGTGTAACTTATGATACTCCAAATGAGACCCTTAGAAAAATTCCACCGATGCTCATTGACATAATAAAAAATATTAAAGGTGCTTCACCTCAATTTGTAAACTTTAACGAGTTTGGTGAGTACGGCTTAAAATTCTTCATAAGCTACTTCGTTAACTCATCGGATTACGGCAAATATCTTGAGGTTCAACAAGAAATCAATTTAGCTATAAAAGAAGCATTCGAAAGGGAATGCATAGAAATAGCACACCTAAAAAACATAGCATACATAAAAAGATAAAACCCTTTATTTTTTCGATGTGCCCATAATCCGCATGCAATGTTGTGGGCAAGTGCAAGTTCATTAGTTTTTTATAGTCATGCGCTGTTTTAGGTCTTTACGGTTTACACTTCTAAGAAATCCAGAGTGCTAAGTGACAAAAAACATAAGCATGTTAAAAAAATAGTAGAGGTTGTTAGAAGAGACTTACAATACGATTGCAAGCTTCTTTTATACGTTCTTTTGGTTGTGTAAAAGTGATACGTACATAACCTTCACCGCATTTACCAAAACCAATACCTGGAGTTACAGCAACGCCTACATCAAGTAATTTAGCTGCAAAATTCATTGAGTTACATTTACAGTTAACCCACACGTAAAAAGTGGCTTTGGGAGTTTCGCATGGATAACCAATTTTTGCTAGTGTATTTACGAGGAGGTCACGGCGTTCTTGGAGGAGTTGATTGTTTTTATACAAGAATTTTGGCAGGTCACTATTTTTATATGCATCTAAGGCGGTGGCGGCAGCTTTTTGGGTGTAAACGGGTGGACCGGAGTCGATTTGGGATTTGATTTTTGTTAAGCCAGTAACAAGTTGTTTGTTGCCAGCAGCAAAAGCGATACGATCACCTGTCATGTTGAAAGTTTTAGATAATGAATGGAATTCAATTGCAACCTCTTCAGCACCTGGAATTTCAAGAATACTGGGGGCACGGTAGCCGTCATATGTAATTTCTGAGTAGGCATTGTCGTAGCAGAGAATTATGTTATTATCTTTTGCAAAGTCAACAGCTCTTTTTAGGAAAGCTTTGTCAACAGTTGCGGCGGTGGGATTGTTTGGGTAATTTAGAAACATCATACGCACATTGTCAGTATCAATTGCATCGAAGTTTGGTTGGAAATTGTTGTCTTCAAGTAGGGGCATTGGTATAGCTATACCATCACAGAGAATGGTGCTTCCATTAGCATACACTGGATAAGAGGGGTCAGGTACAAGCACTTTATCGCCTGGATTAATGAAAGCGCGAGCAATGTTTGCTATACCTTCTTTAGAACCTATCATAGAAACTACTTGGTCATGGGTAACGTCTACACCAAAACGGTTCTTGTACCAAACAGATACTGCCTCTCGAAAAATAGGTTCGCCTTGACTAAAAGAGTAATTATGATTTTTCAAATCAGAAACTTCTTTGGCGAGTGCCTCAACCACAAAATCTGGTGGAGGAAGGTCAGGATCACCGATACTTAACGATATTAAGTCAACACCTTGAGCTTGCTTTTCTTTTTGAAGCTTCTCCATTTCAGCAAATAAATAGGGAGGTAGCCGACTAACTCTTTCTGCATATTTAAAACTCATTTTAATTCTCTCCAAATAGGATTCCTTGATAAACTTTTTCAGAAGCACCACTTAGAAACAGACGACCCTTACCGATTTCAACCTGCAAATCGCCACCTAACACGTGAACAGTAACTTTTGTGCTAACTTTACCTAGCTTATTTGCGGCAGCAACAGCAGCACAAGTTCCAGTACCACAAGCAAAAGTTTCACCACAACCACGTTCCCACACACGCACTTTAAGCTCATCATCACGTATAACCTGCACAAATCCAACATTAGTACGTTTAGGGAAAAACTTGTGGTTCTCCACTAAAGGACCAACACATTCAACAAGAGTTTTGTCAACATTTTCGACAAATATAACGCAGTGCGGATTACCCATAGATAGGCAAGTTACAGAATAAATTTCGTCATTAACAGCCAAATTACAATTTATATATGTACCCTCTGCAGTCATTGGTAGAGATTTACAATCCCAATTAGGTGTACCCATATCAACCTTAACTGTTGTAACCTTATCATCACTAAAAGATAACCAAATGCTCTTTATGCCAGAAAGAGTTTCAACTTGAAACTCAGACTTCTTAATGATACCGGTTTCGTAACAGTATTTACTAAAACATCTGATGCCATTACCACACATCTCCGCTTCGCTACCATCAGAATTAAAAATTTTCATTTTCACATCAGCAACAGTTGAGTTGCAAACAAGCAACAAACCATCAGCACCAACTGAAAAATGACGCGTACAAAGCTTCTTAGCTAAAGCGGAAGCTCTTTGGTTTGAGATTTTTTCATCACGATTATCAATTACTATATAATCATTGCCTAAGCCATGCATTTTCCAAAACTGGATATTACTCATTGTTGTACCATCCGTTGAGTTGCCAACAAATCTTGGAATTGCTCTCGCTCTCTAACTATTACAGGTTTACCTTGACGAATCATAATCTCTGCGGCTCGTGGGCGAGCATTATACTGAGAACTCATACTAAATCCATAAGCACCAGCATTAAGAATAGCTAAAACATCACCTTCAGCTACCGGGGGCAATTCACGGTCTTTAGCTAAAACATCACCTGACTCACAGATAGGCCCAACAACATCAAATGGGTAAGTTCTTTTACGATTCAGTTTATTAGCTACCAAAATTTGGTGATATGACCCATACATTGCTGGACGTACTAACGTGTTAAAACCAGAGTCTACACCAATAAATTTACGGTGAGGTGTAACCTTTACAGTGTTAACAGTAGTTAACAAAATACTTGCATCACAGACCAAGTATCGCCCAGGCTCAATACAGAGAAATGGTTTACCTAGATGATAATCTTTTACTTTAGACTTAAATATCGAAATAACTTTGGAGGTAAAATCTGATAAGTTAAACTCGTTATCATCTGACTGATAAGGAACACCAAAACCACCACCTAAATCTATAAAATCAAAAACTATATCCAACTCTTTATGAACACGTTTGGCAATACGTAAAAGATTCTTCATTGATTGAACATACGAATCGATTTCTAAAATACCAGATCCAATATGCATATGAATACCAAAACGTTCGACCCTTGCTTTCTTTGCAGTAGCATACGCTTTCAGAGCATCTTCTTCCCAAAGACCAAACTTTGTCTGAGGCCCTGCAGTGATACAGTGATCATGATGGCCCGCACCAACTTCAGGATTAACACGTATAGAAATCATGGGAGGAACAGAAATTTTAAGCAACCTATCAAGCTCACTTTGACTATCAATATTTATGGTGACACCCGCATCAACAAGAAATTTAAGCTCATCATTTCGAACACTTGTTCCTGTAAAGAGAATACGATCGGGAGTAAAACCACTATTTAAACCCATGAAAACCTCACAAGGGCTTACAGCATCAAGATATGCACCTTCAGCTTGAAGAACATTTAACACAGTTAAATTATTATTAGCCTTACAAGCATAATAAATACGGACATCTTTGTACTTACTTGATATAGCAGTATATAATCGATTATAATTTTCACGGAGTCTCTTCTCACTTATCACATAAAGGGGGGTATCATACTTACGAGCCAATTCCGCAACGGCTAACCCGTCAAAGTACAAAGTACCTTTATGATCTTCTAAAGGGGCACCAAGTTTACGCTTAACCATCAATCTCACCAATTTAGATAACAGAATAATTAGGCTAAACCTTTAGAGACATACAGTTCAGCACTTAAAATGCCGCCACCTGCAGCACCTCTAAGGGTATTATGACCTAAACACATGTATTTGAAAGTCATAATAGGATCTTTACGTATTCTACCAACCACAACACTCATACCACTGCCTGCATTACGATCAAAACGCGGTTGAGGACGATTCTTCTCATACCGCACAACAATGGGATTCACTGGTGCACTTGGCAATTTAAGACTTTGAGGTTCACCTTGGAACCTTGCAAAAACGTCTTCAATTTCAGCTATAGACGGATCTTGTTCAAGCTTTATAAAGACAGATTCCAAATGGCCATCACTAACATTGACACGGTTACAACTGGCGCTGAGCTGAAAATCAGCGTTCTGCACAGTACCACCGTCATATTTACCCAAAATTTTGAGAGCCTCAGTTTCCATTTTTTCTTCTTCACCAGAAATAAATGGAATTACATTATCAATAATGTCTAAAGAAGCAACACCAGGATAACCTGCACCGCTTAACGCCTGCATAGTAGAGACCATAACTTGCTTTAAACCAAACTGTATAAGCGGCTTTAATGTGATTGCAAGCTGAATTGTACTACAGTTAGGATCAGTTGTAATAAAACCCTTCCAACCACGTAGTTTTTGCTGAATTTTAACCATTTCAATGTGTTCGGGGTTAATTTCTGGAATAAGCAAAGGAACATCTTTATCCATACGGTGAGCACTTGCTTTGCTAAAAACTGGATATAAAGCACCAAATTGTGCTTCAACCAAACCAGCAAGATCACCTGGAAGAGAGGAAAACACCAAATCGACGTCACCTGCTTGTTCTACAGATTCCACGTCAGCATTTACAACAGGCATTTCAGCAATTTCTTTTGGGAGTTCGGTCTCCATAAGCCAAGGACATGCATCACGGTATTTCTTCCCTGCTGACCGTTCTGACGCAGCAAGCACTTCTATTTGGAACCAAGGATGATCTTGCAGTAATTGTATGAACCGTTGTCCAACTGCACCGGTTGCACCTAAAATGGCGACTTTACGCTTCATTGACATGATTTATTCTTCCTCTGACTTGTTCTTTTGTATATTTTCTCGATAAAAAAGGTACCGGATAAAAGAGTACTATGTTAAACCTAAAACATCAGCCATATTGTATATTTTAGGTGTTCTCTGGTTACTTAGCCAGATAGCTGCACATATAGCTCCTTGAGCAAGAGCATCGCGAGAAAATGCCGTGTGTTCAATGCGCAGCATCTCATGTGGACCTGCGACGGTTAGTGTATGAATTCCAGCAACACCACCTGCACGTAATGCAGTAATTTCCATTTCGTTATGCTGTCTTGAACTCATACCTTCTCGTCCGGTAACAGTTTTTGTGTAATTTCGTACATTTGAGACAAGTTCACCAAGTTTATTAGCAGTTCCACTTGGCGCGTCTTTTTTGTCTGTGTGATGAATTTCATTTATGCTAAAGTCATAGTTTGATGGAAATGCCTTTAGTATGTCTATGAGTTTGAAGAAAATGTTTACACCTACACTGTAGTTTGGAGAGAATACCGTAGGAACTTTACCATATATTGTATCAGTTATTATACGATTTTGGTTGGGCGTGAACCCAGTAGTACCCAGAACTATGCGTTTTCCTTGCTCAGCAACTATTGGAATATTTATCAAGTCAGCTTCGGGGCATGTAAAACTTATAAAAACATCTGCGTTCGAAAGTGCACTATCGAGTTGATTGCCGGTCAAGATTTCTGTGTTCTGATCAGATATTCCTAAATCTCTAAGAGTTTTTCCTACAGCAGAACTGTTAGAAGATTCTATAGCACCAACAGTTTGAATGCCTACAGAATATGCTTCCTTAATAATTGCCGTTCCCATTCTGCCTGCGGCACCTGCAACACATATTTTAATCATAGGTTAACCCCACAAGGCTCTTCTCGTTGTATAAACGATCTGTAATGTCTACATTGAAGTAATCGGCAATTGGTTCAAATACTTGTGGATTTGCCTCGTAAACTTTACGAGCGTTTGCTAAAACAATTTCGATTCCAACATGTGTCATTTTACCCAATGGTTGTCTGCAAGGTCCTGATGGCATACCTAAAATGTTCATCAATGTCTTGCAAGCAAGCGGGTTTCTTGCTCTACAGGTAACTAAGCCGTAAGGTGTGGACTCCTGTGTCTTCACGGTAACAATATTGAAGAGTGGCTGAAGTGCTTGGTGAATTACTGCTGCAGCTTCCACGTTTCCATCAAGTATATAGTGAATCATATCAGCCACTGCGCGTGGTGCAATGTTAGATACTACAGAGATTGCTCCAGTTGCCTTGATGTCGGGATTTACCATCATTGTATATGTTTTGTCATCATCACCACTTAGAATTTCAAAGTTTTCACCACAAACCTGTCTTGTCAACATCATATTCGCTAAGTCACCTGTTGCTTCTTTTACGCAACATACATTTGGATAATTTTGATGTAGTATTGCAAGATCTTGTGGAAATAGTTGAGTTCCAGTTCGTCCTGGAATAATGTAGGGGATTATCTGTATATCAGGAAATTGCTTTGCTATAGGCTCAATATATTCTCTGCGGATCTCCATTGAACTTGGACCGTTATAATATGGATCTACGAGTAAAACGGCATTTATGCCTACGGCTTGGGCATGTCGTGTTCCTTCAATTGCTTCCCGAGTGGAATTACTTCCTGTACCAGCAATTGTAAAACATCTATCCCCTGCGTACTCACGAGTTTTTTCAATAACTCTACTGTGCTCCTCCCAGTTTAAAGTGGGCGATTCACCGGTTGTGCCCACTGCAAGTAAACCATTTACGCCTTCTTGGACTTGGAAATCTATTAAACGTTGTAGACCTTCATAATCTACTTGTTGAATTGTAGTCATTGGTGTGATTAAGGCTGTTGTGCAGCCACTGAATGTGAACATTTAACATCCTCTGCAGGAAGTGAAAATGCAAATACCTATTTAAATTTTACGAATAACATACTAATTTTTCGTAAAACGTAATAATATCCAAAATAATAAACAATTAAAACATCCACAAATACGTAAACAGTAAACAAATCATTAAAACGGACAAACTATAAAAAGCCACATACATAAAAATGAACAAAAAAATAACACCGTTAAACAATTCCCTAAAAACTAAAAACGTTAAAAACAGTTAAAAAGTTAAACTAACTAAAAAAATA
>WREZ01000068.1 GCA_009779045.1 Candidatus Bathycorpusculum sp.
AGATTGTTCGGCATAGGGGTAAACATAGGGGCAACAAAGTTTAAGTTTTTAGCTCAGATTTCAAAATAGAACCTGTATTTAACGTTAAATGACTGTTATAGGGGTAACTTTGCAGAGTTACGGCAGAAACATATTCCGCACTTAACACTACACCAAACGGTGTTTGAATATTGTGTCAATCGTGATAAGATGGAAACTTTTTTGACAGTTATTGTTTGAGAAGAAGATTATTTGGTGCTTCTACGGACAAGATAGCAGTAATAGAAGTAATTTGGAGATTACATTTATTGGAGTGTTAAAGACTATACCAGAACTATTCGACAAACTAAAACTTATCAAAAAACAGTTAACAATCCACATATACATCACAAATTAACGTGATAATCACAAATCACAACATAATCACAAATACATCACAAACTTATCACACTATGTGATGTCATACTTTCCATGTAAAAATCACAGAATTAATGGATTATCCAGATTTAATGTGACATCACAATGTCAATTTATAACATTTACAGTTAGAGTAATAAAAGAAAAATGATGACTATAAGAGAGAAAAAGTAATTTGAACAAAAAAAATAAACATTAAACAAGCAAAGACACACTATAGAGGTAACTATTAATTAGCATGAAAGTTTAGAAAAAAACAAAAAACGACTATAGTAACAAAAATAAAAAACCACAAAACACACCTCAAACCCCATTTCGACCATGAATTGAGCCAATAACGCAATAATTAACACAACAAATCGGTAATATAAAATATAAATGGCAAAAACACCCTAATTTTGACGTTAAAAACAATCATTTCAGGGACAAGAAGCTATAAAAGGGTAGATAGTATACAAAGTTGTATCCATTTAACATAACATAGGAGAAGCAAGTTTTGAAGCTGAAAGACAGTACAACAGCATGGCTAAACGGGGCCTTAAACGACCCTATTACAAAAATACTGGCAAAAAACAGCCAATTAACAAAAACACAACTAGAAACACTGTTAATTGACATATTATCTGAAAATATAGCAGGCAAACAACTAAAATATGATGAAAAAGCCAAATTACGGCTAACAAAGGCCAAAATAAGCCGGGGATCCTTTAACAGAACCTTAGCACAGTCCAAAGATAATGTAATAAAATCCATCTACACTATACTACTTTTAGGGTATTTAGGAATATTTGAAAGCTCAGCTTTAGACCCATATCTCGAAATAGCAAATAAATTGAGGGATTACGTGGAGGCCCACCAAGACATGCCTGGAAAACAAGAAGAGATAGAAGACCATATAAAATTGATAGAAATCATCAAAGAAGAGCTAGAAACAAGCTTAAAAAGGCTGTCCAACCCATCAAATCAACCCATGTGATATCACAAATCACATAAAATAAGGCCAAAATAAGCCCCTTTTGTTCACAACAGACAAAGGTTCATTCAGGATAAAATAAGTCGTAAACACGAAATAAAGCAATTTACGCCAACATTTCACGTGCTGAAAGAGATAAAAAGTGACTGTTCACCAGCGTGATTTGTGATGTGTGATATCATGCATCGCATTCCATGGAAAATACCATAATACTTAAAAAGCTCACATGAAACTGTGATGTGTGATGCAACACATCAAATCACGAAACAAATCACAACTATATCACATGAGGTGGAAAAATGAGTGAAATTATATTACCAGCATTAATGGGGGTTTTGTTAACCGCGATAATTGTTGCATCAACGGGGTATTACAGTAGAATACGTCAAGCACAAAAAGAGTATGAGAAAGCTCATAATGCTATTGAAGATATTGTACTAAGTTTTAATCGTGAGCTTAAACGTGAGTCGGAAAGACTTGAACAAATAGCATTTAAAGTTGAGGGAAGTCTAGCAAAATCAGATACTGGACTAAGAAGAATAGACAATATTGAAAAAAGAATTTCACCTGTTGAGACACAACTTAGCAATATTGAAGACCAAAAAAGAAACTTTGAAGATCAAAGAAATATTATTGAAAACCAAAAGAGCCTACTTGAGACACAAATAAATCAACTTAACAGTTTATCCCAAAATAACAGTAGTCTATCAGCTACATTGTCAGGTTTAGATGTTAAAATAAAAGATATTGAAACAAGTCAAGAATCTCTTAACAATAAAATCAACGAGTTCGAAGATCAAATACAAAAATTCTTGACAAACCCCAAAGAGACTAATGTTGAGCAAGTGATACCGGTTGTACCTATTAAACGTGATAAAGCCTTAGCATCATTAACCAATACTGAAATTACAGTACTGGAAATGTTGTCCTCTGAAGGAGCAAAGACTGCACCTGAAATTAAAGAAAGAGTTGAACTTAGCAGAGAACATACAGCACGGTTAATGAAGAAACTTTACGAAGGGGGATACCTTGAACGTGAAGTAGGGAAAATTCCTTTTAAATACAGTGTTAAAAAGGAAATGGAAAAATTTTTAAAAAAGGAAGACAAACTAAGCACATTTCAATAGATCAAGAGTTCACCACCGTTTTAGCGGTGAACTTTAAGTAGTTATATGCTTGTGAAATGGTGTTTAGTAGTTATTTTTGATTTCTTGTTTGATTTTTGTTTGTGACAAATTTGGGGCTGTTTTGTATTTAACACTGTTTCCGGTACCGGTTCTTATAAGCAATCCTTTGGTTGTCATTCTCGATAAATATGTTGAAACAGTGCTTAAACTAATTGGTTCCTTAAGTTCCTGTTCATAAACCAATTGCACATCTTTAGATACAAACCAAACTAATGGAAAACTTTTCTGAATAACACTTTGGACTTTTTCAAAACGAGAAGCTACATTTGGAAGGGAGTTAGTTAAACTATTTGACGTTTGACTCTCATTTGACATACCACCTAGTAATTCGGCAATATCCAAGATACGTAGAGTTTTGTCACGAGTAATTTGACCATCAAAAGCAACAGTATATTTGTTGCCTTCTTTATCAAATATTTCCACTCGCATTTTATTTACAGGCATATCTACTACCTAGGTGTTTGTTCACAACTTTATATCATCAGCACTTATAGCTGTTATGGTGAACATACACAATATAAAAAAGCGTAAAACAAGCCTTAATTTACTTTTCAGCCAAATCAATCATTATAAACGCTTTTACAAGCTTCACATAAAAACAAAATGCAAAATAAGAAAAAATTATCAGTTATTTCCCATTCTCCAGTAGAAACATAGGGGTGTGTTATTCACAAAAAACAGGCATAAATCAACATACACCAACACTAATAGGGCTTAAAATAAAGAGTTTTTGACACAATTTCACAATCACTTCACAGTTTTGTGAAGTTACAAACATAGATATTCAGATTTTTAAGGTTATAACAACAGTATATAATTAACAGAAGAAAAAACAAAGTTAAGCATCATAGAAAAATTCAGGATTTTCATATTTCTTAACATTTTATAGGCACACCCCTTGATTTCCGCTCGAATGTTTACTATCAGATTAAAAAAATCAGCCGATTAAAAAATTGTAATTTTTCTGTCTAACTTGTTAGATAATAAGCGTTTATATATACAAAGTCATTATTTTACCCAGAGTATATATAATAAATATAATTTATAAACTAATTTTAAAATTAAAAATAGTTTTATCCAGTGGAAATTTTGGGGTGTGTCTTTTTCTTTAAGACCTATTTTTCTAACTTAGCACAATATAGTTTTGTAGAAATATTGTGTAATAAAACCAGTTTTTTGTACCTTAGTCTTTATCTGTTCCAATAGAAATAACGGTGTATCCTTTGAAAAAGTTGAGGCTGGCAAATGGGAAATACAAATGTGCTTGATGATGTGTTTGACAGTTTTATTAATAGAATTAATATATTCAAAGATAGAGAAGTGCTTAGACACGACTATATACCTGACAAGTTGCCTCACAGAGAAGACCAAATACGATTATTAGGTGAAAGAGTTGCACCTGTTCTTAAAAATGCTAGATGTTCAAATATTTTTATTTACGGAAAAACTGGAACTGGAAAAACTGCTGTAACCAAATATGTTTTAAGTCATTTAGAATCAAAGGCAAAACAGTATAATGCACAAGTGAAGTTTTGTTATATAAACTGCCGTATGACTGGTTCTGAATATCGTGTATTTGCGAGTTTAAATCAAAGTGTAGGCATATCTATACCTTTTACTGGTTTATCTGTGGAAGAAGTTTTTGCTCGATTTCGTGCCAGTCTTGATACTTCACGGATTCTTTTTATTATTGTACTTGACGAAGTTGACGCTTTAATTAAAGAGAAAGGCGATGCTTTTATGTACGAGTTAACTCGAATTAATGAAACACTTACAAAAAGTAAAGTTTCAATTATCGGGATTTCTAATGATTTACGTCTTAAAGAGTTTCTTGATCCCCGCGTTTTTAGTTCTCTAAGTGAAGAAGAATTAGTTTTTCGACCCTATGATGCAAGTGAATTAAGAAACATTTTGTTTGAGCGTTCAAAACTTTCCTTTCAAGAGAACGTTTTAACTGATTCTGCTTTAAGTATTTGTTCTGCTCTTGCAGCTGCCGAACATGGTGATGCACGTCGTGCGTTAGATTTGTTGCGTGTGTCAGGTGAAGTAGCTGAACGCCAAGAAGCAAAAAATATTACTGAAGAACATGTACATCAAGCTGAGAGACATATTGAACATAACCGTGTTGTTGAAGCTCTCAATAATTTGACTTTGCATTCAAAATTAGTGTTGTTAAGTGTTTATCACTTAAACAAATCAAGTGCATCTACTGGTGAAATTTATGATGTTTACAATGAGCTTTGTGGTGAATTTGGTGCTGGTCTTTTAACTCAGCGACGTTTAGGTAGTTTAGTTAACGAGTTAGATTCAATGGGTCTTGTTAACGCTAAAGTCGTAAGTATGGGACGATATGGCCGAACTAAGAAAATTCGTCTTGAAATTTCTAGGTCTCTAATACGTGATGTGTTTGGTGCTGATGTACGCTTTGCTCATATAATCAATTATAAACCTCGTGTCCCACAAAAAAATACTCTTGATAGGTTTTAATTTTCTGTTTTGAAGTCTAAGACTGTTATTTCCATTGTCATTAAATTTATTACTGGAACTTTTCCAGGTGTTGGTATTAAGCCTAATTTTTCCATATAGTCTGTTTGTTCTTGCCATCCACCAGAGTTAACAACTATAACACCCCTGTAATTACAATAACCTAAAACATGAACATGACCCGCATGTAGTATGTCTGGAACTTTATCAATAACTAGATAGTCACGGTTTTCGGGGGAAAGCAGGGTTTTTCCGCCATACATAGGTGCTATATGGCGTCCTTGTAAAAGTAGTCTCATTGATTTTTCTGGATGTTCATGGCTCATTTCTGGAACAACTGCTATAATATCATCTAAGCTTCTTCCATGATCCATAAGTACGTTAATCCCATGGATGTTTAATAGACATGGGCTTCCCACTGAGTGAATGTTGGGTTTGTCCTTAATTGCGGTTAAATACTCTGATGGTATGGCTGGTTGTGGAAGGGCTTTTCTTGAAGTATCATGGTTCCCAGGTGCTAACACTATTTCTATATATTTTGGAATTTTTGCTAAATATTTGATGGCAAAATCATATTGTTTGTGGATGTCACGAATTGTTAATTCAAATTGCTGCCCCGGATAAATTCCTACACCGTCAACGATGTCTCCTGCTATAAGGAGATATTTTACGTATCCCGCGATTTCTCTCATTTCTGGTGTGCCGTATTTTCCTTTAAGCCAAAGAATGAATTTTTTGAAAGCCTCTTTGTTAAATTTTATACTACCTACATGAATGTCTGATGTTAATACGGCATAGATTGGTTCTTTTGTTTTTTGTATGGTTTTTTGGCCTACGTCTGGAAATATTATATCTTCTGCTAGGAACAGGTTACTTTTAGTTTTTATTACTGCAATACAAATAACTTGGTCTGGAAGAATTTGTAGTGCCTTCTTTTTTACTTCATCTGGTGCTTTATTTGGAATTAACACAGTAGCGCTACTGTTGAGATCTTCTACGGAAAGTATTGTCTGTTGTTTGCTGTCTTTTTTTTCGGTTAGCATACAGATAATTTTTAGTTTTGTTTTCGGTTGTGCTTTTAATGCTTCTCGAATTGGTGTTGCTGCTTTCACATCTATTCGTTGGCGCAGGATTTTTTCTATGCGTTTATAGCGGTCTTGAAACAGTGTAGTGTATTCTTCCAGAGTTCCATTTGAGGTAAGTTTGCCTGTTGCGTCCTCAAGAATTTCCAATTCTGAGGGCACATATTTTGCGTAGGGATAAAATGTGTTTTCGCTAATAATTGTTGATGGACTAACGGGTAGTTGCGGTGATTTGAGGTCTTGCGTTTTTTGTTTTTCCCCATTAGGCTCTATATTTCTTGTTGTTTGGTTGGTGCTTTGATTTTTTTCGCTTTTGGTTGCTTGAGCTGCTTGATGTGTTTGGGTTAGTTGTTTAACCATATTTTCTAAGAAAATTTTTTCTATAAAGAATGGTTTTTCTTTTAGATTTTTTATTTCATGTAGTACCATATTCATTATTGCAAGCGGGTCTGTTCCTTCGCAGTTGTGACATAGATAATTAAAAGATTCATTGCTAAGTTGATATCCCGCAATGATTGTTGCCTCAATGGCTTTTTGTAGTCTTTCATTTTCGTTCATGTTTGCGATTTCTCGCTTTAAATCTTTTCAATAATGTTTTTGTATGTTTAGCAATTTATACTGTTGGTGTATTTACTATTATTGCTTATCTGTCTAGTTTTAAAGGTTCTTTTTATATGGCTTTATTGGTTGTTAACTATATGTTTGTCTGATTTTTTAATAGTTTATACCAAATTTATATTAGATGTGCTGCGTTTAAATTTTAACAGTTTTGAAAGGGGTAACTTAAGTGAGTGATTTACGTAAGGTTCAGCAAACCCCAACTGG
>WREZ01000069.1 GCA_009779045.1 Candidatus Bathycorpusculum sp.
AATATACACAATTATACATATGACGCCATTTATCAATAAGGCAGAATTGACGGCGTTTTCGAAATCTGCCGTGTTCACAAAGAGTAATACAAACCTATGTATAACTCTTCCGGGATTTTAGGTCATGAGAGAGTTTTGTGCTGTTGTTTTTTGTCTTTTTCAGATTTTTGCACGATGGTGTTTATGAGAATAATTCAGTTTGGGGTGTTGTGGGAAGTTATGTTTTTGTAGTTTTTTGTTTATTCCCATTCTATTGTTGCTGTTGGTTTTGGTGTTATGTCTATTAGTACTCGGTTGATGCCGGATATTTCGTTTGTTATTCTGTTTACTATGGTTTCTAGTAGTGTGTATGGTAGGGGGTATGGTTTTGCTGTGACGAAATCGGTTGTTGTTATGGCTCTTAGGGTTATCATGTTTTCGTAGCATCGTTGGTTGTTTCTTACGCCTACGCTTTTTAGGTTTGGTAGTATGGTGAAGTATTGTTGTATTTGTTTTTGTAGTCCGGCTTTTTCTATTTCTTCGCGAAATATGGCGTCTGCTTCTCGTAGGAGGTCTAGGCGTTGTTTTGTTAGTTCGCCTATGCATCTTACGGCTAGGCCGGGGCCTGGGAAGGGTTGTCTTGTTGTGAATGTTTCGGGTAGGCCTAGTTTTCTTCCGCATTCGCGGACTTCTTCTTTATAGAGTAGTTTTATGGGTTCTATTATTTGTTTGAATTCTATGTTTAGGGGCATGCCGCCGACGTTGTGGTGGGCTTTTACTTGTTTGTGTCCGTCCTTGCCGCTTTCTATTATGTCGGGGTATATGGTTCCTTGTACTAGGCAGCCTATTTCGCCTATTTTTTTTGCTTCTTCTTCAAATACGCGTATGAATTCTTCGCCTATTATTTTGCGTTTTTGCTCTGGTTCTGTTACGTCTTTGAGTTTGGTTAAGAATCGTTGTTCGGCGTTTATGCGTATTAGGTTTATGTTGTATGTGTCGCGAAATAGTTTTGTTACTTGGTCGCCTTCGTTTTTGCGCATTAGTCCTGTGTCTACAAATAGGCAAGTTAATTTGTCGCCTATGGCGCGGTGGGTTAGTATGGCGCATACTGTTGAGTCTATGCCGCCGGAGAGCGCGCAGAGTACGGGTTGGCCGTCTGCTTGTTTTTTAATGTTTTCACATGTTTCTAAAATAAATTCATCTATAGTTCCTTTAAGATTTGACATATGACACTTTTTCTCCTAATTATATTTTTAGTTAGTTGGTTGGTTGGTTGTTGTTTTGTTTTTTAGGTTGTGGTATTCTTGTAGGGAGTATACGTTTTCTTGTGGGTTTGCGACTTTTTCTGCTATGCCTTTTACGGCGGCTAATGCGGCGGTTAATGTGGTTAGGTAGGGTATGTTGTATTTTATGGCGGATTTTCTTATGTATGAGTCATCATCGTTGCTGCGTTTGCTATTGTTTGGGGTGTTTACGATTACGTCTAGTTGATGGTTTTTTATAGCGTCAACTATGTTGGGTCGGCCTTCGTAGAGTTTGTTTATGATTTCTGCTTTTACACCTTTTGATGTAAGATATGCGTGTGTTCCGCGTGTGGCAAAGATTTTAAAGCCTAATTGTTCGAATTCTTTTGCTACTAGGGCGGATTCTGTGCGGTCTTTTTCAACTACAGAGATTAGCACTGAGCCTGAGAGGGGTAGAATGGTTTTTGCGCCTTCTAGGGCTTTGTAGAATGCAAGTCCAAAAGAGTTAGATAGGCCTAATACTTCGCCTGTTGATCTCATTTCTGGGCCTAATATGGGGTCAACGTCTGGGAACATGTTAAAGGGGAAAACGGCTTCTTTAACGCCATAGTATGGTACGTCGGGTTTTGGTATGGTGGTTAGGTTTATTTGTTGTCGGGTGTGTTGGGCTATTATTAGTTTGGCGGCAATGTTTGCCATGTTTAGGTTGCATACTTTTGAGACTAGGGGTACTGTTCGTGAGGCGCGTGGGTTGGCTTCTAGGACGTATACTTTGCCGTGGTGTATGGCGTATTGGATGTTCATTAGGCCTACTACGCCTAGTTCGCCGGCAATTTTACATGTGTAATCGCGTATGGTTTCTGTTTGCTCAGGGGTTATGTTTATGGTGGGAATTACGCAGGAGGAGTCGCCTGAGTGTATGCCGGCGTATTCTATGTGTTCCATTACGGTGGGTACAAAGACGTTGTGGCCATCAGATAGGGCGTCGGCTTCACATTCCAACGCGTTGTCTAAGAAGCGATCAATAAGGATGGGGGCCTCATTGCTTATGTATTGTGCATTTACGCGGATATAGTTTCTAAGTTGTTCATTGTCAAAGACTACTTCCATAGCTCGTCCGCCTAAAACATATGAGGGTCTTACCATAACGGGGTATCCTATGCGGTCAGCTACGGTAACGGCTTCTTCATAGTTACAGGCCATGCCGGACTCGGGCATGGGGATGTTCATGTTATCCATCATTTTACGAAATAAATCACGGTCTTCAGCTAAGGCTATCACTTCAGGAGTGGTGCCTAAAATTGGCACATCCGCCTTCTTTAAGGCCATGGCAATGTTTAGAGGGGTTTGTCCACCAAATTGAACAATAACACCTAAAGGTTTCTCATGTTGACAAATAGATAAAACGTCCTCAACAGAGAGCGGCTCAAAATAAAGCTTATCAGACGTATCATAATCTGTAGAAACCGTTTCAGGATTACAGTTTATCATAATAGTCTTAAAACCGGATTCACGAAGCGCTAAAGCAGTATGCACACAACAGTAATCAAACTCTATACCCTGACCAATACGATTAGGACCCCCACCTAAAATAATAACTTTCTCACGAGTATCATCTACGGGGTTAAGGCCACGTTTCTGTCTTGAAACGGCAAGCTCAGGACCTAATTTACCTAACCCGTTATATGTTGAGTAAAAATATTGAGCATCTGCACCACTAACGGGAACAACATCCCATTCCTCTTGTATATCTACAACACTTCTATGAAGCCTAATATACTCCTCAGGCACCTCAAGTAGCGTTGAAAGATAACGGTCAGCAAAACCATCCTTCTTTGCTTTTATAAGCAAATCCTTAGGCAACACACGCTTCTTATAAGTCAAAACCTCATTTTCTAACTCTACAAGCTCACGCATTTGCTCTAAGAAATACCGCTTAATTTTTGTAATCTCAAAAATCCTATCTACACTAACACCTTTACGAAGAGCCTCATATATAACAAAATACCGCTCACTATTTGGAACCGTTAACTTTTGTATTAACTCCTCAGCAGATAACTCATTAAAATTCTTAGCAAACCCCAAACCACTTCTGCCAATTTCTAAACCACGAATAGCCTTCTGAAAAGTCTCCTTAAAAGTACGACCTATACTCATAACCTCACCAACAGCCTTCATTTGAGTACCTAGCCTATCCTCTGCACCAGAAAACTTTTCAAACGCCCACCTAGCAAACTTTAAAACAACATAATCCCCATAAGGCACATACTTCTCTAAAGAACCCTCTTTCCAATAAGAAAGCTCATCAAGCGTAAGCCCAGCAGCTAAAAGAGAGGACACATAAGCTATAGGAAACCCAGTTGCCTTAGAAGCCAAAGCAGAAGAACGAGAAGTCCGCGGATTAATCTCAATAACAACAATCTTACCAGAAACAGGATCATGAGCCATTTGCACATTAGTCCCCCCTATAACCCCAATCTCAGAAACTATACTAAACGCAACTTGCTTAAGCCGCTCCTGCAAATCCTCGCTAATAGTAAGCATAGGTGCCGCACAAAAAGAATCACCCGTATGAACACCCATAGGATCAATATTTTCAATCATACAAATAGCAATCATCTGATTCTTTACATCACGAACAACCTCAACCTCAAGCTCCTCCCAACCAAAAACACTCTCCTCAATTAAAACTTGCCCAATCATAGAGGCCCCAATACCTCTACTAGCAACAACCTGAAGCTCCTCTTTATTATAAACTATACCCCCACCAGTTCCACCCATAGTATAAGCAGGCCTAACAACAACAGGATAACCAAGCTCATCAGCAACCTTTTCTGCCTGCTCAACAGTTAACGCCTCAAAACTTTTAGGCATAGCTATACCTAACTTATCCATAGTCTTCTTAAACTCTATACGATCCTCACCACGCACAATAGCATCAAGCTGAACACCAATCACCTTAACACTAAACCGGTCTAACACACCTGCCTTTTTAAGTTCAAGACTTAAATTAAGACCGGACTGCCCACCCAAATTAGGCAAAAGAGCATCAGGACGCTCCTTAGCTATAATCTCTGTAAGCCTAGCAACATTAAGCGGCTCAATATAGGTAATATCTGCAACAAGAGGATCCGTCATAATAGTCGCAGGATTAGAATTTACCAAAATAACCTTATATCCCAAACTCTTAAGCGCCTTACACGCCTGTGTTCCAGAATAATCAAACTCACAAGCTTGCCCAATAATTATAGGCCCTGAACCTATAATCAGGATTGTGTTAATGTCTGTTCTTTTCGGCATTGACGCACACTCAACAACATGATTTTTTTAATTAATTATTTACTCTATACCATTCCAACAATAAGTACACAACTTGCATTTATTGATGCCTATGGAATCTATAAGTCCATTAAGCGAATGATACACAAGCGTTGTAAGATTAAGATCCTTAGATATAACCTCAACCATACGATTATACCGCTCTGATTGAAAAGTAGCATACTCTGATAAATGCTTCTCACCCTCAGAACCCTCTAACTTATGTATAGCCTGCCGCGAAATTAACTCACTCTCAGATACTGAACGCGAAAAATTCAGATACTTACAACCATAAAGTATCGGAGGACAAGCAGAACGCATATGCAACTCTTTTGCACCACAGGCATGCAAAAAGTCAACAGTCCCACGCATCTGCGTACCACGAACAATGGAATCATCAACAAAAAGCAACCGTTTATCCTCAATAAGCGAATTAATAGGCACCAGTTTCATATGCGCTATTTGATCACGTATATTCTGATCCTGCGGTATAAAACTACGCGGCCATGTAGGCGTATACTTTATCAAAGGACGCGCAAAAGACAACTTGGAACTATTAGCATAACCTATAGCATGAGCCGTACCAGAATCCGGAATACCCGCCACATAATCCACAACCGGAGTCGTACCAACAGCAACCTCCTGAGACGCAAGACTACACCCACAACGGTAACGCATCTCCTCAACATTTATACCCTCATAATCAGAAGTCGGATACCCAAAATAAGTCCACAAAAAAGCACACAAACGCATCTCACTACCCGGCGCTATAATCTGCACTAACATATCAGCCGAAACAAAAACAACCTCACCAGGACCTAACTCATAACAAGTCTTATAACCAAGATTAAGATACGCAAAAGACTCAAAACTCACACAATGCCCATCAACCCTCTTACCAATAGACAAAGGCGTACGACCCAACTTATCCCGCGCAGCATACACACCACCATCCGCACACACCAACATAGTCATAGAACCATCTATAACACTCTGAGCATACGCAATACCATCCAAAATATTATCCTTCCTACAAATAAGCGCCGCCACAAGCTCAGTATCATTAACCCGCCCACCACGAGTCTCAGAAAAATACGCATTAACCTCAGATATCAACTGCTCAGACAACTGCTTACTATTATTAATACGCCCCACAGTAACAACAGCAAAATGACCAATCTTAGACTGAAGAACAACAGGCTGAGGATCACTATCACTAATACAACCCACACCAACACTACCCTTAAAAACAGACAAACAAGACTCAAACTTTGTCCTAAAAGGCGAATTCTCAATAGTATGAATAGCACGATGAAAATGCTCACCATCAAAAACAGCCATACCACCCAACCGATTACCAAGATGAGAATGATAATCAGTACCAAAGAACAAGTCTACAACACACGCCTTTCTAGAACAAACACCGAAAACTCCGCCCATACACTAGCCTCTTTCACAAATAGGTCAGCATAAACTGATTTTTAACCTTTACTAAACAAAACACCAAGCACATACATTTTCAACACCCCATATACAATAAACACACACATACAACCCCATAAAATAGACACATACAACACATTACAACGCTTTAACCACATTATATGTATTCAGCTCACCAGATTTTATAGGCTTAAGGTTAAAGCGTGTTTCATAAAAATGCAGATGCAATCATATTTGATGAACAAAATTTACATGAAAAGTTAAACTCTAACAAAAAAAGAGTTATCTAAAGTCATATTTTCGTTGAGAGCTTAATACATACACACACATCTAAATTTGTATGTGTTTAGTTCTCAGTGAAAATTGTGTTTTTATCATCGTACTTTTTCTTCAGGGTTTAATTTTTCATGTTGTCTCTGCTAACCAAACAGGAACATATACACACCATATATATGGAACTATTATACACAACACATCAAACCCCGTAAGCTAAACACATACCTAAATTTGATGCAAAAATACACAGACAACCACTCTTATCACATATTACAGTACCCCCCACCCCCCGCTTTATCAACTATTTGTACAATATTTTTTATCATATTCCAATACAGAAATAACATTTATATATGCGACAATAATTGTGTAGAACCTAAAATCCCGAAGATGTAACTATGAAATCTCGTTAAAATGGCGGAATAACGAAATTAAAGGTTTTTAAGTGTATTTTAGTGAACTAAAATGTAAAAACATAGTTATATTGTGTATAATTATAACTATGCTGCAGTTAATACAAAAACGCGATTTCACCACGCAATCGTCGTTTCAACGAACATTCA
>WREZ01000070.1 GCA_009779045.1 Candidatus Bathycorpusculum sp.
AATACGCAAATTAATATCAACAACCAAACCAACAAACAAAGAAATAAAACAATTCATAGAAAAACACGTAGAAGAAATAGAGACCGAAGCATGTAAAATAGAAGTAACCCTACAACTCACAACATACAAACTAAACTATTTAGACAAAAAAACAGCAGAAGAACTAGAAAACACCCGAACCCTATACAAAAGATACACCGAGCTATTAACAGTAGACGAAGTTAAAATATACGAACAAGAAATGGAAATCAAATACATACACGGCACCACCACTATAGAAGGCAACACACTAACAGAAGAACAAACCAGAAACCTACTCACAAAAGGAACCATACCAGACGATAAACAAGACATACGAGAAATAAACGAAGTACAAAACTTTAAAACAGTAAAAAAATACCGCGACACATACAAAGGAAAAATAACCCTAAAATTTATCAAAACCCTACACGCCATAATAATGCATAACATCGACATCAACAATGCAGGCCAATTTAGAAAAAAAAGAGTAACCATCGGTGGACGCGAAAAACCAGTTACATCACACGAATTTATAGAAATGGCCTTAACAGAAAAAATAGAACAATACTATGCTGCTTTAAAAAATGGACACAACCCCTTTGAAGAAGCAATAATATTTCATCACAGCTTTGAAAGCATTCACCCATTTAACGATGGAAACGGACGCGTAGGTCGTGAATTATTAAATTTTATGTTACATAAAACAGGGTATCCACGCTTTTCAGTTTTAAAATCCACAAGAGAAGCATATTTGGAACTTTTAAAACTAGGAGATGAAGAAAAAAATCAAGACATGATTGTACATTTTGCTTATTTACTTATAAGACAAGAAAATTTGATCATGATTGGCAACGTTATACATCAAATATTAAGCATGTGGTCATCATCAGAAAAGAAAGATAACAATGCAGCATATAGTTTAACTCCACAGATCATAACAAAATGGTCAGGTGAACTGGAACAAAATAACTTAGCCACTACTGAGATTAAAAAAATAAAGTACACAACAAACTCTGATAATAACAAATCTAATAACAAGAAAAACAGTGAAAATGAGCATAACAAAAATTAAAAAAAGAGAAATATACATGGAATCAGTAGAAAAAGAAGTTCAAACAAAAATAGTTACCGGCAGCTTGGAACTTTTAATATTAAAAATCATAAACCAACAACCCACACACGGCTACAAAATAATAACAAAAATCCAAAAAACCTTCAACACACCCATGTGCCCTAACACCATATACCTCCTACTAACACAACTAGAACAAAAACAATACATAACAAGCACCTGGGACCACACAACAATAAAACCACGAAAAATCTACACCATAACACCCCAAGGACAAAAATTTTTAGAAACCTACCAAACCACCCTAAACAACTTCCACACAACCATAAACAACACACTATAAAAATAATAAAAAATAAGAAAAATTATTGTTCTTGTTCTTTTTTTATCCGTCTCATGCTGTGATCTACAGCGTTGCTTAGTACAAAGTTTTGGAGCATTTTGGCGGTTGGGTTTTCACTGTTGTATTTGTACATGAGGGCTATTCCTACTTTTCTTGTGTGTATGATTATTTCTTCTTTTTCTAGTTTTTCTATGGATAATAGGGTGTGTCGTATGCTTACTTTGCTGTGTTTGGCTATGTCTTTTTTGCTGTAGTCATAGTCTTGGAATGTGATTAGGAAGTCTAGGATTTTTGCGGTGACGCCGCCAAATAGGCGTTCGAGTGGAGCGGGTGTTTTTTGTTCGTCGATTATTATTATTTCTTCTTGTTGGGTCAATAGTTTTTCTCTCCTTCTTCTGTTAGGGTATGTACATACAAGTTATATAAATGTTACTACTAAGTAAATAATTATTTACTTTAAAGTAAACATTTACATATTGTTAACACTTACACTATATTGCGTAGCAAACAATGAACAACACAGAAAAAGCAATACTCACAAAAATGCTACTAAAAGACGTCATAGGCAAACACCACCTAAAAAGAGACACAATAGCACATTGCGTAGAAAGACAAACACGCGGCAAAATCGACACAGCTCTCAAAAATCTGGTGAAACAAGGATACATTGAAAAACATTCACATGAACACGGGGACGCGTACACAATCCCCCCGTGGCGTGTGACAGAGATCAAGAAACTACTTGGTCTCTGACAATTCCCCTTTTTTCATTAGAAGGAAAGGGAAAATATAAGGATTGTGTAGGCGGCAAAAAAAGGGTACGGACAATCCAGAGGCAACTTTGGACTCCGTTACCCTACAATAATTCTAAGAAAAAAAGGGTTATTTAATAACCGACTATTATCGATTCTAAAAACAATATTTTACTTTTTCTCGTCTTCGGGTTTAGGTGTTGGTTCGGATTCAACGTCAACGTCTTCGTTTTCTTCTTCTTCGGTTGCTTCTAATGCTTCTTCAAGGTCTTTAACGTCCTCAACTAATTCTTCTAAAGAATCCTCTACAGTAACTAAGTCTTTAGTTAACGTGTCAATAATAACCTCAACAGCCTCTGCGTTTTTCTCAAGTTTTGTCTGTTTTTCCAAGTGCTTTTTAAACAAGTCACCGTTATGCTGTTGACAAAGTTTTGCCACAGAAAAACTCGTTTAAACACATAGATAAAAGTTCAATAAAGTATAGTATATAGTAAGTTAAGTCTTAAATTGCTCGTTGTGTGGATATTGTGATAAAATAATATTTGGTGTCTGTATGGTTATTGATGTAATTAGAGATAGGAAGTCTGTTCGTAATTTTGTGTCTGAAGCAGGTGTGTCTGAGGGGCAGATTAGAGAGTTGTTAGAGGCGGCAATGTTGGCTCCTTCTGCGTGTAATAGTCGTCCATGGAAGTTTATTGTGGTGCAAAATAGAGGTAAACTCTGTGAAATTACTAGTATTCATCCCTATACGCAAATGCTTACAACAGCTAGCTGTGCTATAGTTGTGTGTGCGGATTTGAGTTTGCAACGTGGGGTATCGGAGGGGTTTTTTCCGCAGGATTGTGGGGCTGCAACGCAAAATATTCTTTTGCAGGCTGCCGCTTTGGGTTTGGGTACTTGTTGGTGTGGTATATATCCTAAAATGGATAAGGTAAAGGATTTTCGTATGTTGTTTGAGTTGCCAGATAGTGTTGTTCCGTTTTGTGTTATTGCTGTAGGTGTTTCTGCTGAGGAAAGGGGTGGCCGTGGTTTTTATGAAGAGGGTAAAGTTACCTGGATAAAATAGTAAATGTTGGAGGATTTTGTGTGGGTAAGTTGATTAAAAATATTGAGCACTGTAGGGTGTTGTCTTTGGCGGGTGAGGTGGCGTATCAGACTGGTCAAGTTGTTAGCAAAACGCTGGTGCAAAATGGTCGTCATAGTTTGACGTTGTTTGCTTTTGAGAAAGGGGAAGAAATTAGCTCCCATGCCTCTGAGGGGGATGCTTTAGTGTTTGTTTTAGATGGTGTGGGAAAAATAACACTAAATGGAAAAGAAGAACATTTACTCCATAGCGGAGAGGCTATTGTTATGCCAGCAAAAGTTCCTCACGCCGTATATGCAGTTGAACGGTTTAAAATGCTCTTAACAGTGTCCTTTCCTTAATAGACACTTGATAGTTCTTTTCAAGAGGCAGGTGGCCTCTTTTTTTGCTATCTTTTTATTTCTTGTGGTGGATCATGTTGTCCACTTTGAGGGGTCAATTGTCACATTTATGACTATTTTCCATTTTTCTATTATGGGGCCTCTTTTTTTTAGGGAGCAATCAAGTAAGGAATAGCCTGATGATAGGGGAAGTTTTGAGATAGACTTGAGTGCTTTTTCTATGTGTAGTGTTTCTGTGAGGTAGCCTAGTCGTTTTAGTACGGTTTTGTTTTCGATTTTTTGGGCAAAGTTTACCAGTTTGGTTTGGTCTAGGTCGTTTTTGGCAAAGTATAGGGCTTTGGCTATTTCTTCTATGCCGCCGCAGTGTTCGGGGTGGTCTAGGCAGTCGATTATTGTTTTTTCTTTGGAGGAGATTTGTATTTTTCTATTTTCAATTGTGATTTCTTCTGTGCTGAATATTTTGTGTTGGGGGATGGTTACGAATCGGATTTTGGTGTTTAGGATGGTTTTGGAGTTGCGGGGTTTGGTTGTTGCCACATATGTTGCGTTGGGGGTTTGATCGGTGAGGCCATGGTAGTTTAGGGCGCTTGCGTAGGCTATGTAGTAGGGTTCAACAAGAACAGAGGCTAAAATAAAACTGTGCACGGTATGGTTGTCTGTGCCGTTTGTGCCTGCGTTTAGGGGTGCTATTAGGTATGTGCCTTTTTTTATTTTTTGGATCCATTTTTTGCGTACTAGCCAGTCAAGTAGGTTTTTTGGGTTGTTGGTGTATTGTTTTAGGTCTTTTGTTGTAAAGATTGTTTTGCCTGTGTAGCTTAGGTTAGATAGTATGTTTGTTTCTCGTTTTGACAATGTTCGGCTATATGATTTAGTCAATTTTCGTGTACACACTCGAATATCATTAAACTATTATAGTTTAAGATGTTTATAAAGCTAAACCCAACAACCACCCTAAAAACACAAAAGTTAAACCCATCCACAAAACCCACTAAAAACAAAATAACATAAACCACAAACACCAACTATACCAAATTACATAGAGCACGTTTTGTTTCTTGACAACAACCTAAATTTAAAACCCACAATATAAAATGGAAAAAACCGGCACCAAAACCACAAACCGCAAGTTTTGCCACAGAAAAAACTGCTCAAACAAAACAACAAAACCCCAACAAACACCAAACACACAATAAACATACAAACATAATTAACGAAACGTTATATTTAGTAACATCAGAACATTTGTAAGGCAAACATCAAATGTTATTGTCAACAACAGAACACATAACAGGAAAAGAAATAGAAATTTTAGGCCTTGTCCAAGGCAATGTCGTTCAAACCAAAAGCATTAAAAAAGACCTAAAAGCCGTCAGAAAAAACTTTACCGGCGGAGAAATAACAGAATACACAGAACTACTAAAAGAAGCACACAACATAGCAACAGAACGCATGATACAACAAGCCAAAAACCTAGACGCAAACGCAATAATAGGCATACGCTACTCAACATCAAACATTATAGAATCCGCCAGCGAAGTAATGGCCTACGGCACAGCAATAAAAATCAAATAACAAAAACCCACCACCCACCACCCTTACACCAACAACACTTGTATAACAACACATTACGCCTAATGTAAAAAACAGACTGTACCGCTCCGAGATTTTCTTTTCTTGTACTGTTTTTTATCCCAACTGTCCAAAATTAAGTAATATGTTTCAGCTATACATCTTGTTTTTTAGCTATTTTCACTATTAATGCGCTATAGCTCTTTTAGAGTTACATCAATATCACTTAACATACACTCGTTCTACCACAAAAAAGCGCTCACTATAAAACTAATCAAAAACTAAACTATTACTTAAAAATGGAAATTATGGACGTATAATGTTTAGTTACTTGTCCTTTCAGTCATTGAGCTAACTCCCAGAGTCTATCATAGTTTGTTACGATATCATAAACTACTTTGTCACTACTAATAGCGTGAAAATGTGCCCGAGCACAATCTGCTTTAGCTTTTTCAATGTCACGAAGTTGCATCTCAGATTCAGTACCTTTTGTTTCAGCGACAAAATAAACGTGTTTTACTTTATTCTCATAGAAAGCAATAGCCCAATCAGGATTATACTTACCCACAGGCGTATTAATGTAAAAACTACGCGGCAGTTTAACATAAATTTCCACTTCTTTTTTATGCTCTTCAAGCGCAGTGGCAAAGTCGCGCTCAGTGTTAGAGTCATAAATAACGTAATCATACAGATGCCGTTCAGTTTCCATAGCATTCACATCTATGCTGCCCTTCAAATTTTGCTCAGTGAAAATTTCCATTCCAAAAGCGTCAGGCATCTTTCCATAAGTAATCTGATTTATAATTGCCTTAGCTTTCTTCCCATTGATAATGTTAGCAGCACGAATAATAAACACTTCAGGATCGTCGCCAAATTGATCAAACACTTCTTTCTTCAAACCAACTAGAATTTTAACAACTGCTTTTCGTGTTAACTCTGTTTCAGCAACAACTTTTCCAACAAGGTCATAAGCAACAGATGCACCTGCCCTCACCGGCGTAAATAAAACAACATCTTCTCTATCAGAGTCTTTTTTATTGAATGCTTTACCCTCTTGCAATTGCTTTTTAGATTCAATAGTCTCTACTTGCTCGCCTTTTTCAGTCTTGAAATATTTCTTAGGAATATGCAAGTTGTCATTTAGATCTTGAATTGCTTCCTGTATAAGTTCTTCTTCGTTAAAGTTTACAGTATATAGCAACATGAATTCACATTGATGCATATCCATCGTGTTTGAACCAGTTTTTAATATCGCCAAGCGTAATGGCAGCTAAAGCCGTCTTTAACGCTTTTTGTAACTCCTCAAAAGACCTAG
>WREZ01000071.1 GCA_009779045.1 Candidatus Bathycorpusculum sp.
CAATAGAAACCATAAAACTCCTAACAAACACCGCAACAACACTAAAAAACAAACTATTAATCTGCGACTTCAACGACCTAGACTTCACCACAATAAACCTAACCAAAAACACACAATGCCCAACCTGTCACAACAAAAGTACAAAAAAATAACGACAACCTAATATATTTTTGTTATTGGTAGTTATACAGTAGTAGGGCATTATAGCAAAGTGAATAGACATTGGCTCATTTTTCTCATAGCAACAAGACTCACAATAGAAAAAGACGTACAAATGAAAACTATTTCAAATAGTAAACAAAAACAGCATACCAATATCATTTTGACCTGCTACACTGCGTAGACATTAAGGTGATAATAACAACACAAGACATTATTTTGGAAGATTTCTAGACAAGATTGTTTCGCACAGCTAACACATAGTTGACCTAAACCTGTACACCTGACGCACCGTAACAACCACCAACCGGCCCAACCAACTACAAAATACAGCAATAAATAGTTAAGTTAACACTCTCAAAAACATAAAAAGAGAAAAACTTAAACAACTTCCATACGATAGGTGCCATTATCATATTTTATATCATCAATGTTCCAATAAAGCACTTGTGTCTCACCAATGTTAAGATATAACATTTGTTCTCTTGTTATCGTAGTTCCACCGTTTCCTTGTTGTGTTAATCTTATTGTTGCAAATCCTCCGGCATCACCGTAATTAGTCACAGAACACGAACCATACAAATAATACACAGTCCGATAGTCATCTTTTGCCAATAAATGTTTAGCCACTAACTCTTGCCGAGAACCCCAACTAAGCTCGTTATTATATACTCTAAATTTTGCTTGCGGTACAGGTGTTGGAGTTGGAGCATTATAACCATTATTATATGATGGATAGCTGTTACTATTTGATTGACTGCGATTAAGCAACATTGGAAACATCACCACCGAAGCCAATATCATTATGCCACAAATCACAATTGCCACTGCTATATAGTTATAGTTGTTTTCTTTACTCACTTTTATCGCCTTTCTTTATTATTATTTGTTCGTCTTTTTAAATTTTGTGCTACCTAATTGGTATACTCTATTAGTGCTCGAAAAAGAACTTGGCTAACTTCGGCGCTACCAATTTAGGTTCATATTAATGTTAGAGGCGTATGGTAAGCTAATCAATCGGCCCACACAGACAGGTGGAAAAATGTATGATAAATTTTTCATTTATGTTCCAATAGAGGTTGCAAGAGATAGCGCATTTCCCTTTAAAGCTAACGAAAAGGTAAAAGTGAAAATTGATATCGATAATAAGCAGGTGATAATAAGGAAAAACGACACAACAACTAAAAATCTAAGAGTGTAAAATAGTTCATCACTAAATGTTATAGCAAAAACCAGCAAATGGGCATATAGTATAGAAACTATTTTTAAAAAGTGTAAAAATATGTGAAAGAAGGGTTTATTGTTTGTTTTGTTTTGTTGGGCGTAGTGAGCGTACTGTTGTGCCTGTGCGCCATAGTTCGCTGTTGCCCATAGCGTTTAGTTCGTCTGCGAGTTTTTGTTTATAGTTTTGTTCTTTGCTGCGTTCTAGGACTATGCGTGATTCTTCGCCTGTTGCGGTTAGTTCGTATAGTGATTCGAATACGGGTTTTGTTGCGCTGCGGAAGCGTTCTTTCCATCGTAGTGCGCCTATGCGTGCGGTTTCGCTACAGTTGTTGTACATCCAGTCCATGCCGTTTTCGTCTACTAGTCGGATGAGGCTTTGGGTTAGTTCTTCAACGGTTTCGTTGAATGCTTCACTTGGGCTATGTCCATGTTCGCGTAGAGTTGCGTATTGGGCTTCTATTATGCCGGCTATGGCGCCCATTAGTGTTCCGCGTTCGCCTGTTAGGTCGCTGTAGGTTTCTTTTTCAAAAGTTGTGGGAAATAGATACCCACTGCCTATGGCTATGCCCATGGCTTTTGCGCGTTCTTCTGCGCGGCCGGTAGAGTCTTGGAATATAGCAAAACTGCTATTAATACCACTGCCGTCTAAAAAGTTTCTACGCACACTAGTACCGCTACCCTTAGGTGCAACCAATATAACGTCAATATCTGCAGGAGGAATAACACCTGTCTGTTCCTTAAAAACAACACTAAACCCGTGACTAACATATAGGGCATCACCCTTCTTTAAGGATTTTTTAACTTGAGGCCACTCCTCCTTTTGACCCGCATCAGTTAACAAGAACATTTTAATTGTTCCACGTTCAGCAGCTTCCTCAACCGTAAAAAGGGTTTGACCAGGAACCCAACCATCCTCTACCGCTAAATTCCACGTTTTAGACCCCTGTCTTTGACCAACAATAACCTTAATCCCTTGATCACGCATGTTTAAAGCTTGTGACCGCCCCTGAATACCATAACCCAGAGTTGCGATAACCTCACTTTGCAAAACCTTTTGCGCCTGCTCAACTGTAAACTCTTTCCGAGTGACAACATTTTCCTTAACGCCGCCAAAATCCAATTCAACCATTAACAATTCCTCGTCGTTAACATTTTACATACCCTTGAAGAAAGCGCAGTAAATAAAAATTATCCCTAAAAAACCAAAACAAACACCCATACCACCATAATTACAACCACAAAACAACACCCACACCAAATAATCTAAAGTTACTGTTACCAACCACAATTTTTTCAACCCAGACATTATTATCTACTAACTATAAATCGTCAATAACAGTTACAGTTGTTAATTAGCGTACTTAGCAGGTAGCAGTTGTGAAAGCTTTTAACCTATAATGTTATTTTATAGTGTTGAGCGATAATGTCAAAAATTGTTCGTGTAGGTGTAACGTTTCCGCCAGAGTTGCTTAAGGATTTTGATGAGATCATAAACACTATGGGTTATGATAGTAGGAGTAAGGCTATTCAGGACTCTGTTAGGTTGTTTGTTTCGGAGCGTAAATGGTTAAAGGAGGAGGAGGCTAATCAGACGGGTGTTATTTTAATGGTTTATGATCATGAGGTGCGTAATGTGGAGAGTGGATTAACTGAGGCACAGCATCATCATTCTGATTTGATTTCGTCAACTATGCATATACATTTAGGGGAGCGGGATTGTTTGGAGGTTATAGCTGTGAAAGGGAAGGGTTCAGAGATTAGACATTTAAGCAATGAGTTAGCTACAAGGAAGGGCGTAAAAATTCTTAAAGCTACTATTGTAAATGTATAATTCTTTTAGTTTTTTATTTCAAACATTCGCTCTAAGGCAGTACGCGCTTTTTGGGCGATTGTTTCTGGGACTTTTATGTGGTGTTTTTCTTCTTTTAGGGAGAGGTAAATTCTCTCAAGAGTAGTTATTTTCATGTTGGGACAGATTGCACCGTTATATGCGAGGAGGAATTCTTTATCAGGGTTTTCTTTTTTTAGTCGATGCAGGATACCCTCTTCAGTGCCTATAATAAATTTTTGAGAACTGGATTCTTTAGCGTACTGACACATTTTAGAGGTACTTCCTATAAAATCGGCTACTTTGCGTGTTTCGCTACTACATTCAGGATGAACCATAACAGTTGCAGTTGGATGTTGCATTTTTAAAACGGTAAGGTCTTCTGGTTGAAATAACAGGTGAGTTGGACAAAAACCCCATTCAGGTATGGGAATTATTGTTTTACCAGTTTTTTCAGCAACATATTCACCTAAATTACGATCTGGACCAAATAATACTGTGTCTGCATTAAGAGATTGAACTACTTGAACAGCATTAGCCGAGGTGCAACAGATATCACTATAAGCTTTTGCAACAGCTAAAGTGTTAACATATACCACTACAGGCGCCTCTGGATAAAGTGCTTTAGCACGTTTTATCTCATCAACAGTTAACATTTGAGCCATAGGACAACGTGCACCCGTACAGGGTAAAAGAACCTTTTTTTGCGGATTTAAAATAGCAGCAGACTCAGCCATAAAATCCACAGCCGCAAAAACAATAAGCTCAGCATCCTTCTCCTCCATAGCCTTCCGACTAAGCTCAATACTATCACCAGTATAATCAGCTACATCTTGCACCTCTGAACGCTCATAATTATGTGCAAGAATTATGGCCTTCTTCTCTTTCTTTAGCTTAAGGATCTCCTGCGCTAAATCCATAGTCTACGCCTTTCACCCTAACAATAAAAAAATAGAGGCCTACTTAACAGATATAATCTTTACTCCAACAAACAACAATTTCAAAATACAACACCTAAAAACAAAACAAGTTAGAGAAAGTATTTGACATAATCATAATATCAAGTGAAGTTAACAAACAAAAACCCAGACAGACATCTTCCAAAACACTCTTAAAAAAAATAGAAGCCTTAACTGAAAACACAGTTTTTATAGCGACACAGCAGACACAGATATTACATGAACCCACACCACTATAATGAAAACCATTTACATTAAACACCCCTTGAACAAACCCTTAAAAAATTTACACCTAACAACACCATTGAAAGTTTAACAGAAATACCAGACACTCACAAAACTATCAACCACAACCACTAACAAAAAATATCTAAGTACAATTTTCAGAATCATATATAGAGGCTTTACACTATCTTTTGCTGTAGTCACTTTAAGAAATTTTATCTTAAAAACTAGCCACACATACAAAGGTTCATTTCAATATTATTTAAGACAAAAATCTTAATTCTTTCAAATTATCACTGTAACTGATAAAACATGCTTATTGGTTTAATTTCAGATACTCACGATAATCTACCAGAAATAGAAAAAGCAATAAACTATCTAAATACAGCAGGCGTCAAACTAGTTTTACACGCAGGCGATTACTGCGCCCCATTTACTATTACTAAATTTAAAGAATTAAATTGTAAATTTGTCGGCGTGTTTGGTAACAACGACGGAGATCAGGAATTGTTAAAAAAGCGTTTTGATGAGACGGAAAACTGTGAAGCACATGGCCGATTTGCTCAAATAGATATAGAGGGATATAAAATTGCTCTGCTACATGGTGATGAGACAGAACTGTTACTTGCATTAATTTACAGCAAAAATTTTAACGTCGTTATATATGGTCATACACATAACAGAAACATTGAGCAACATGAAAACACCTTAATTATTAATCCAGGAGAATTATGTGGTTACCTTACAGGTAAGGCTACACTTGCTCTACTTAACACAGAAACAAACAAAGCAGAAATAATAGAAATTTAAACTAATATTAAAGAAAACAAAACCTGTATGTATTCAGCGTTCAGTGAATATTACTGTAGATTAAAGACATACATGCATAACAGGTATACTCAACTCTGTTTGTTGAACAAAAACAACACGGAAAAATATATCTCAACAAAAAATAAGAATACTAAAACTAACAAACTACACAAATTGAATACATAATAAAAATTATTTTAGATTTGTGACAGTAATACCATGCATAGATCAACATAACTGGAACACGTTACAACGCTTTGGAGAGTTTTTAGGCCTCACGCAAATATCGCTCAAACACCACCATTGATTGACAACTTAGGCGATTGGTGGCCGCAGGCTAAGCTAGTCGACCGAAGTCTTCTAGCGTACACCCCGGCTCCATCAAACCCATCTTTTATGGGTGCCTTCGTCCAGTGAAACTGGAATGGCTGCCTCTTTTCAGGAGAGGCTTCGAGCTTAGATGCTTTCAGCTCTTATCCACAACAGCGTGGCTGCCCGGCAACTGCCTTATCAGACAACCGGTTAACTAGAGGCTACAGCGTCCCGTTCCTCTCGTACTAGGGACCCTTTCCCCTCAGGCAGCCAACACTCCCAGCAGATAAAGTCCGACCTGTCTCACGACGGTCTAAACCCAGCTCACGTTCCCTTTTAATAGGCGAGCAGCCTCACCCTTGGTTCCTTATGCAGAACCAGGATAGGAAGAGCCGACATCGAGGTACCAAGCCGCGGGGTCGATGGGGACTCTCGCCCGCGACGAGCCTGTTATCCCTAGGGTAATTTTTCTGACACATCCAGCCCCCACCAAAGGGGAGCATGGATGATCGCTAAGCCCGGATTTCTCCTCTGCATCCCTTACTGTTTGGGATACAGTCAGGCTGGCTTTTGCCCTTGCACTCTACGGAGGGTTTCTGTCCCCCCTGAGCCAACCTTAGGGCGCCCTTGATATCTTTTCAAGGGCGTGCCGCCCCAGCCGAACTGCCCACCTACCGTTGTTCCAGCCCGCAAGGAGCCGGTAAGAAACACGGTTACAGAAAGTCGGTGTTCCATTGTTGCCTCCCCTGCGTCCCAGAGAACGCAAGATCGACGGCTCCCGACTACACTCTGCATCCATAACCGTATTCCAGCGACAGGCTGCAGTAAAACTCCACAGGGACTTCTTTTCCCGCTGGGAGATCGTGGACTGTTCGTCCACGTTATGTGGTTTCACCGGGTACTACGCGGGGACAGTGGGGCCCTCGTTGATCCATTCA
>WREZ01000072.1 GCA_009779045.1 Candidatus Bathycorpusculum sp.
GGACTATTTACAAAAGATACGCCCGTTCATTGGAAAAGATGTTATCAAGGTTATAACAGGGCTACGACGCTCAGGGAAGAGTGTAATATTGGGACAACTGTATGATGAGATAAACAGTCCAAATACTATTTACATTAATTTTGAAGATTTAGATATAGAACATTTACTTAATTATAAGTCATTACATGACTATGTTTGCAAAAAAATTGGTGATAGTAAAGAGCAGTTCTACCTGTTTTTTGATGAAATTCAAGACGTTGAAGGTTGGGAAAGGGCGGTGAATTCGCTTCGAGTAAAATTTAAAGTGGATATTTACATAACAGGTTCTAACTCAAAAATGTTGTCAAGCGAATTTTCAACACATATTACAGGCAGGTATGTTGAATTTGTTGTGCAGCCTTTTTCTTTTACGGAATTCAAACAAATTAGCGACGACTACACTTTTGAGGAGTATTTACAATATGGTGGAATGCCGTTTTTACACAGTATCAACTTTGAACCACAAGAGAGCAAAAAATATCTAAAAGACGTGTTTAACTCCATATTGTTAAAAGACGTTGTTAAACGTAATAAAATTCGTGACGTTGACCTATTGGAACGTATCGTAAATTATGTGTTAAGCAATGTAGGTAAACAGTTTTCAGCGACAAACATATCGAATTTTTTTAAGCAAGAAAAAAGAATTGTAGCGACAGAAACCGTTCTAAATTATTTAAAAGCGTGTGAAGAAGCGTTTCTGTTTAAGAAATTACCGTATCAAGATGTAATTGGTAAAAGAATGTTAAATGTAAATGAAAAATACTATGTTGTTGACCATGGTCTTAGGGAGGCGGTTAGTGGGTCTAATATTAAAAATCAGGAGATAGTTCTTGAAAATATTGTTTGTTTAGAGCTTATCCGTAGAGGGTATGAAGTAAAGGTTGGACGTGGTGATGAGGGGAAAGAGATTGATTTTGTATGTGAAAGGGATGGAGAGAAACTTTACGTGCAGGTATGTTATATTTTAAGTGATGAAAAAACTATTGAACGAGAATTTTCTTCGTTATTACATGTGAGAGATAATTATCCTAAAGTAGTGTTGTATAAAGAAAGTTCTTTTAAAGGTAATTATGAGGGAATTTTGGTGATGAATGTTGAAAAATGGTTACTTGAAAAAGTAGGGTAGTTGTTATTAAAGGGTAAAGTCAAATAGTTCTGTAGTTGAATGGTGTAAATTGTGTTTGTAGGAAATATGTATAATAATTTTGTTATTTGTTAGTGTTTTTATTGTTGTTGTTTGGGTGTAGTGTATGTTGTTTGAGTTAGTTTCACCGTTTAAGATTTCTCCGGGTCAGGAAGAGGCTGTTGATAAGTTAATGGAGAATTATCAGCGGAAGGAGAAGCAGACTCTTTTGGGTATTACGGGGAGTGGTAAGACTTTTGTTATGGCTAATGTTATTAGTCGTCTTCAGAAACCTACGCTTATTATTGCGCATAATAAAATTTTGGCGGCGCAGCTTTATGCTGAGTTGAAGGAGTTTTTTCCTAGGAATCGTGTTGAGTATTTTATTAGTTTTTATGATTATTATCAGCCTGAGTCGTATTTGCCTGCGCAGGATATGTATATTGAGAAGGATTCAACGGTAAATGAGCAGATTGAGAAGATGCGTATGCATGCGGTGTCTAGTTTGGTGAGTCGTAATGACACTATTATTGTTGCAAGTATTAGTTGTATTTACAGTTTAGGTAATCCTGAAGATTTTAAAAGTTTAGCTGTGGATTTGCATGTTGGTAAGGTGTTGAGTCGTCAGGGGTTAATTGGTAGTCTTGTTGATATGCAGTATGAGCGTGATGATACTTTTTTGGAGGCGGGGCGTTTTCGTGTTAGAGGGGATGTTGTGGATATTGTGCCGGCTTATGAGAAGGATATTGTTCGTGTTGAGTTTGAGGGGGGTAAGGTAAAGAGGATTAAGGAGGTTAATGTGGTAACTGGGGATGTTAAGGTTTCAATTGATTGTATTACTGTTTATCCGGCTAGGCAGTATGTTGTGCCTTTGGAGAAGCATGAGCGGGCGTTGGCGTTGATTCGTCAGGAGTTGGAGGAGCGTTTGCAGGTTTTGCCGCCTTTGGAGGCTCAGCGGCTTAAGCAGAGGGTTAATTATGATTTGGAGATGATTAATGAGTTAGGGTTTTGTACGGGTATTGAGAATTATAGTAGGCATTTTGATGGTCGAGCGGAGGGTGAGCCGCCTTTTACTTTGATGGATTATTTTCCTAAGGATTATTTGTTAATTATTGATGAGAGTCATCAGACTATTCCTCAGGCGCATGCTATGTATAATGGGGATTATTCGCGTAAGAAGAATTTAGTGGATTTTGGTTTTCGTTTGTCAAGTGCGTTGGATAATAGGCCGTTAAAGTTTGAGGAGTTTGAGCAAAAGATGCATAGAACGTTATTTGTGTCAGCTACTCCTGCGGAGTATGAATTACATAAGAGTGGTTTAGCTGTAGAGTTAATTACAAGGCCTACGGGATTGCTTGATCCTGAAATTGAAGTTCACCCCATTGAGGGTCAGATGAAACATTTAATGCAGGAAGCAAAAAAAACTATTGATAATGGTAATCGTGTTTTAGTGACTACGTTAACGAAGCGTATGGCGGAGGATTTGGCAGATTATTTAGTTAAAGAGGGTTTTCGAGTAAGGTATATGCATAGTGAAATTGATAGTTTGGATCGTATTGAGTTGGTAAGGCAGCTTCGTATAGGTGATTTTGATATATTAGTAGGTATTAACTTGTTGCGGGAGGGGTTAGATATTCCTGAGGTGGCTACTATATTTATTTTGGATGCTGATAAAGAGGGTTTTTTGCGGGATGAGCGCAGTTTAATTCAAACCATTGGTAGAGCAGCTAGAAATCAGAATGGTCGAGTTATTCTCTATGCGGATGTTATGACAAAGAGTATTAGGCGGGCTATGGAGATTACTAGTTATCGTCGCAAGTTTCAGCAGCGGTATAATAATGTTCATGGTATAACGCCTCAGACTATTGTTAAGAAAGTTTCTGAGAAAGAGGGCGTAATTAAAGGTAGTAAACATTTAACTAAGTCAGATATTGAACGTCAAATTATAGAATTGGATGCTAAAATGCGTGAGGCGGCTCAAAAGTTAGATTTTGAGAAAGCTATTGATTTGCGGGATGCTATGAATACGTTAAGTAAGGATTTAGCGGAGAAGCAAAAACAGGAATATAAAGTTAAGAAAATTACAGATTCGTAGCAATAAAGTTGAAATGCTAGAGAGATGTTTGGGCTTAAAGTTTAGGTAGAGCGTGATGAGAGACTCTATTTCTGTTAAAGGTGCAAGAGAACATAATCTAAAGAACATTGACTTAGAGTTACCCCGAAACAAATTGATAGTTGTAACAGGATTGTCAGGTTCAGGTAAATCTACTCTTGCATTTGATACTATATATGCTGAAGGTCAAAGACGGTATGTTGAAAGTTTGAGTGCTTATGCACGACAATTTTTAGGTTTAATGGATAAACCTGATGTGGATTCAATTGATGGTTTATCACCGGCTATTAGTATTGAACAAAAAAGTACCAGTAAAAACCCTAGAAGCACTGTAGGTACAGTTACTGAAATTTATGACTATTTACGTCTGCTTTTTGCACGTATAGGCACACATCATTGTCCTAAATGTGGCAGTAGCATTCATCCTCAAAGTCCAGAAAATATTACAAGTTTAATTATGCAAGAGAAAGAAAAGACGCTCATGTTTTTGGCACCCATTATTAGAGGTATGAAGGGTACACATGAGCAAGTTTTTGAAGACTTAAAAAAAGAAGGGTACACAAAAATTCGTGTAGACCAACAAATTTATGAAACTGAAACTGTGAGAGAAGAATTAAAACTGGTGCGGTATGAAAAACACTGGATAGAAGTACTCATAGATACCATTGCTATATGTGAAGAGGAACGGTCTAGAATTGCTGAAGCTGTTGAAGGTGCATTGAAAACGGGTAAAGGAACCATGATAATAATCAATACAGCAGATGTTTCAGTTAGTAAGAAAAAAGAGTTAGAGAGTTTTGAGGGTGCAACAACATATAGCACCTTTGGTGCATGTCCTAATCATCCTGAAATTATGTTTGAAAGCTTAGAACCACGTATGTTTAGTTTCAACTCGCCCTGGGGAGCCTGTCCTACCTGTCATGGTTTAGGGGAAATTACAGAGGTAACAGAAGATAAGGTTATTCCAGATAAAAACTTGTCAATTATGGATGGCGCATTAGCCGTTTATGGTAAAATGGATCTGTCCTGGCGTGCTCAACAGTTAGCGGCGGTGGGTAAAAAGCATGGATTTGATGTTTTTATGCCTCTTAAAGAGTTTTCTGAGAAACAAATACATGTGTTACTCTATGGGGATCAAGAACCGGTAAATGGTAAATGGTCAAATGGGGCTAACATGTGGATGCGAGAAGGCTGGGAGGGGGTAATTCCTCAGACTATGCGTCTTTACCGGCAGACAGAGAGTAATTGGCGTAAAGAAGATATAGAAAAATTCATGACCGCTCGACCTTGTAATAGTTGTAATGGTAAACGTTTGCAGCCTATGGTTTTAGCGGTTCAAATTCAAGATAAAAGCATCATAGACGTAACAGATTTTTCCATTGAGAAGGCAGGTGATTTCTTCCAAAATTTGCCACAGAGTCTTAACGAGAAAGAATTAACTATTGCCAAGCAAGTGTTAAAAGAAATTAATTCACGATTGGGCTTTTTAATTAATGTGGGTCTGGGTTATCTTTCTTTGTCTAGGGCAGCTAAAACGTTGTCAGGGGGTGAGGCACAGCGAATACGTTTAGCTACGCAGATTGGCAGTAACCTTATGGGTGTTTTATACATTTTAGATGAACCTAGTATTGGTCTGCATCAACGTGATAACACAAAATTGATTAGCACACTACATCGTCTACGGGATCTTGGCAACACACTCATTGTAGTAGAGCATGATGAAGAAACCATGCGTAGTGCGGATCATCTTGTTGACATGGGACCCGGAGCAGGAGTACACGGAGGCTTTATTGTAGCCGAAGGCGCCCCTAAGGAGGTTATGCAAAACAAGCATAGCCTAACAGGCAAATATTTATCCGGAGAATTAAAAATTGAAATCCCCCAAAAACGTAGAACTTCCATAGGTTATATTAACGTTAAAGGTATGACAGAAAATAACCTAAAAAACCTAAGTGTTCAATTACCTTTGGGCGTTTTATGTGGCATCACAGGAGTATCTGGTTCAGGTAAAAGCACTTTAATGAATCTTACGGTAATTCCTCAGCTACGTAAAATGTTTGGAGAACAAGTAGACAAAATAGGCAAACATGAAAGCATACAAATCCCCCCGGTCATACGCAACGTTATTGTTATTGATCAAGACCCCATTGGACGCACTCCAAGAAGCAACCCTGCCACATACACCAAACTCTTCGATGAAATACGTAAAATTTTTGCCGCAACTAAAGAAGCTAAAACACGCGGATATAAAGAAGGCCGATTTAGCTTCAACGTAAAAGGCGGACGATGCGAAAACTGTCAAGGCGATGGAGTAATACGCATAGAAATGAACTTTCTACCAGACGTATACGTCCAATGCAGCGAATGTAAAGGCAAACGTTACAACAAAGAAACATTATCGGTACGATACAAAAACAAAAACATAGCAGAAGTCTTAGACATGACCGTAGAAGAAGCCCTAAAATATTTCGAAAACACACCCAGCATAGCCCGCAGACTTAAAACCCTAGACGATGTAGGATTAGGCTACATCAAATTAGGACAAAGCTCAACCACCCTCTCAGGAGGAGAAAGCCAACGTATCAAAATCACACGCGAACTTAGCAAAAACAAACAAGGACACGTCGTCTACATGCTAGACGAACCCACCACAGGCCTACACTTCGACGACACAAAACGCCTCATCCGCGTCCTAAACCGTCTAGTAGACAACGGCAACACCGTCTACATAATCGAACATAATCTAGATGTTATAAAAAGCTGTGATTACCTAATTGACTTAGGCCCTGAAGGAGGCGCTGCAGGCGGACAACTCTTAGCACAAGGAACACCCGAAGAAGTAGCTCAAAAAGAAACCTCATACACCGGCAAATTCTTGAAAAAAATATTACCCATACAATAAACTAATAACAAAAAAACACAAATCTCCATTTTTAAATACATAAATTGTAAAATTAATACGTAAAACACATAACAAGACTACAAAACAACAACAGCTTCTATAGCGGTAATACAACCAAAGTTAACACCTAAACATCAGAAAAGAAAAAAACAATATACAGCATAAACAGCGACGAACAAATATTTTAGGTCAAA
>WREZ01000073.1 GCA_009779045.1 Candidatus Bathycorpusculum sp.
ATAGTTTTTTTATTAATCTTTTATGGCTTCTATGAAGCTCATAACGTTCCAGAGTTTCACACGTGTATACGGGGGCATGTTTGGATCTTGGAGAATTTCATCGAGTAATGAAACTGCATTTGAGGCTCTAACGGCTGGAGTAAACTCGGGGCTTTGTAAGGCAGTCATTGCGTCTTTAGCAGCGCGTCGAATATTTCGTGGTGTAGTGCTATCCTCTGAAACTTCTCCAAGTACACCTAAGGCTTGTTGAATTTTAGCTTCATATTCTTCAGCTTTTTTCTTCCGTACCATATGGATCCCTTTTATTAATGAAAGCGCAGTAACTAAGTTATATAAGCTTTTGAGATATATTTAACTTTGAGGTTCTTAATTGCAGCAAAAAAAAGAGGATACATCAATAAAGCGTATGGCGGATTTGCTACGACAAGGTGTAACTTTAACAGATCTTTCATGTCCAGCTTGTTCAGCTCCGCTATTTAGATTTAAAGATGGCACACTTTGGTGTGAGCAGGATCAGAAAAAAGTAATAGTTATAAAAGAAGATGAACAAACACCAAATCAAACAATACCTCAAACAAACACAGCGTACGATAAACTTGAAACTACCCTGCTAACCAAGATTCAAGGTATTGAGGAAAAAATTGAAAAAACAGAAGACATAGAAGAACTACAGAAATTAAGCACTGCTCTTTCAGAATTATTAAACAGTTTAGAAAAAATTAGAAAAATAAAAACTAAAACATAAACGGATCCATTAATGCTTGGCAAATATGAAAATTTCCCTGTAAACGTTCACTTTATAAAAAGGTTCTCTTCAACGCTTAACAGTAAACAGTTTCAACAAAAACTTATCAATGCTCTAAAAAGTTTGAATAGAAAGCCGTTCAGTTTTGAAGAAATTACCATCCCTACTATCCCAAATTGTGAAGTTCTTTTTGAGTTTGGCATAGCTGAGGGTGAGTGTTTTAATTTTCTTGATGAGCAAGAGGTTAATAGAGTGTTAAACATGCTAAAGACTGTACAAACTTGGGATTTTTTTTGTGTTATACGTTATTATAGATGTTATGAGCAAAAAAAGTCAGCTTTAAAATTTGATTACTACATGGTTAGAGTTAATTTTGTAGTTAAAAATGTAGAGTTTCGTGTTTTTCATAAACAAGGATCTAGATATATTGCCCCAGAAGAACTTGTTACAATAATTACAGACAGTATAAACAATGCATCAGTTAAACGAGTTTTAAATGAAATGGTGTAATAAAATGTTGAATTATAAATGCTGGACAACATATTCCATAGTCTATAGTCGAAAGGCGTATATTAGGGTAAAATATTTTCAATTTTTCTAAAAATAGAAATGTATAGGTATAGTTTAAGGGAGAAAGGGAATGTTTTCCATAGAAGTGACAGATCTTAAGAAGAGTTATGGTAGTCTTAAAGCAGTTGACGGTATTTCCTTCACTGTTAAGCAGGGTGAAGTTTTTGGCTTGTTAGGTCCAAATGGTGCAGGTAAAACTACTACTATAGAGATCATGGAGGGTCTTCGTGAACGTGATAGTGGTGAGGTTAAAATTCTTGGGTTGGATCCTTGGAAAGAGGGTTATGAGGTTCATAAAAGGATTGGAGTAATTCCTCAGGAATTTACTTTTTTTGAAAAGACTACGCCTAAAGAAGCGATTAAATATTATGAGAGTCTTTTTGATGTTAAAGTTGATGCTGATGCAATTTTAAAAGAAGTTTTGCTTGATGAAATGGAGGATCATGTTTTTGAAAGCCTGTCAGGTGGTCAAAAGCAAAAAACGGGATTGGCACTCTCGCTTGTAAATTCGCCTGAAGTACTTTTTCTTGATGAGCCTACCACGGGGTTAGATCCTAATGCTAGGCGGGCTATATGGGAAGTTATTCGTAAATTAAAGGCAAAGGGAAAAACCATCATTTTAACTACGCATTATTTAGATGAGGCACAACAGCTCTCAGATAGAGTAGCAATCATGGATCATGGTCACATTGTAGCTATGGGAACTACTGAAGAGATCATTCAGCAGCACGGTTCAGGTGAACACTTAGAAATTCAAGGGTCGCAACAACTTGCAGACTATATTAAGGAAAATACTGAGCTTCAAGTAGAATACAATAAAGTCAAAGAAAGAATCATCATACCCTTAAAGAAGAAAATAGATATGTTAGCGGCGTTAGCAGCTGCTGAACAGTCAGGAATGCATTGGGGTGAGATACAGACTTGTCAAGATAGTCTTGATGACGTATTCATTAAGCTAATTAATGAACCGCTTGATGAGCAAGGAGAAGATACAGAACAGAAATTACACAAAAGAGGGCGACGTTAGACATGGTTAGTTTTAAACGTATTTCTGCGGACTTTAAAGTATTTAGTGTAGGTTATTTGAGAAATAAATTTGGATTATTCTTTGGCTTGATTTTTCCAGTTATTTTAATTTTGATTTTCGGTGCCATTTTCAGTGGAGATTCTGGAACTGTAGATATTTATGCTCAAAACCAAGATGAAGGCGTTTATGTTCCTGGGGGAGTTAGTGTAAATTTTGGGGATCAGTTTCTTATAGCATTAAATGAATCCTCGACAATTAGAGTTATAACAGTAAATGCTTCAGAAAACTTTGCAGATTTTTTGGCGGCGCATTCAGCATCAGATGGCATAGTTATTCCTGCAAAATTCTCAAGTGACTACACGTCAGAACAACCAGTTAATATTACAGTTTTTGGCAGCCCAGCATCCAGTACAAGCGGTATTGTAAGTGGAACAGTAAATGGATATGCTAACTATTTCAATTTACAACGCTTCAACGGCACCATGGTCATAGGTGTAACACCAGCTACAGTAAACACAGAACAAACTACGTATATTGATTTCCTAATTCCAGGTTTGATAGGTTTTTCTATTCTAACAAATCCAATGTTTTCATTAGTCAACATTGCCGCAGATTATAAGAAAAATAAACTCTTCAAACAACTCTCATTAACACCGTTAACAAAAATGGAGTGGTTAATTGCCAAAGTTTTATTTTACATTGCATTATCAGCGGCTGGTTTTCTGCTAATGGTTGGAGTAGGAATATTCGCTTTTGGTGCACATGTCGTACTATCACCATGGTTAATACCCTTTCTAATATTAGGTCCCATGTTATTTGCGTCATTAGGTATGCTAGTTGGTTCAGTAGCTAAAAACCCAGAAACAGCAGGAGTTATAGGTAACATAGTAACCTTCCCTATGATGTTCTTAGCAGGCACCTTCTTCCCATTAAGCATGATGCCAGAATACTTACAAACAATCGCTCGCGTTCTACCACTATTCTACGTTACAGAAGGCTTAAACAACGTCATGGTCTATAACAACATACCAAATGCGTTCATAGACATTATAATATTAGGCATAATAACATTAGTCATTTTCCTCTTAGCAGTCAAACTGTTCAAATGGAGAGAAGACTAAACCTCTCATCTCTTTTTTCAGTCTTTAACTTTTTTTAAAAAACAAATAACCTCAGCATACAATGCGTTTAAAACGTCATTTTTACTTTTAACACCATCAATCCGTCTAAGCTCGCCACGCTCAACATATTTTTGATATATTTCATAAACACATACTTGGGTTTGCAGGGTTTCCATTACAGATTTTTTCCGTTTAAGTCTATCCAAAACCACTTCAGGGGCAACATCAACAAAAATGGATAAATCAGGCTTTTTAGCGTTAGCATTTATGGTCTCTATCCAATTTAGGTCTAATCCGGCGCTACCTTGGTAAGCAAGTGAAGAGTAAACATATCGATCAGAAATCACAATTTTACCCTCATTTAGCGCGGGAACAATAGTGTTTTGTACATGTTCAATTCTGTCAGCTGCAAAAAGGAGGGCTTCAACTGTTGTAGGTAAACGTTCTTGTTCAAAGAGGCGCTTACGTATGAATTTACCAATTTTTCCTTGACTAGGCTCTGCTGTAAAGACAGCATTGTAGCCTGCTTTGCAGAGTTTTTTTGTTAACAGTTTAGCTTGAGTTGATTTTCCACTTCCATCTAAACCTTCAATACAGATAAACACGCCTTTCATAGTTACGCCCGTAATTATTGATTTATAGGGAGCTACATAAATATAACTTGTTAAGAAGAGAGGCGAAAAATGTGCCAAAGGCTTACTGGGGAGAAATTAAAGATCCCGTACACGGTTATGTGTACATTACACAGGAAGAAAAAGACATAATTGACACATACCCAATGCAACGTTTACGCCGTATAAGGCAGCTTGCAGGATCTGAATATGTGTATCCTGGCGCTAACCATACACGGTTTGAACACTGTATAGGAGTAATGTTTTTGTCAGGCAACATTTTAGATAATCCTCACATTTCTCAACAAGTTACTGAAGAAGAAGCAGACATGACTCGTATAAGCGCGTTAGTGCATGATTGCGGACATGGCCCTTTTTCGCATGTTTTTGAGCATTTATTGCTTAAAGATCTGCAAAAAACGCATGAAGATATGACCTCATGGCTTGTTGAAAAAAGTGAAATAGCGGATAAACTTTCCAAAATTGGTTATAGTCCTAGTGAAGTGGGTAAACTTGCTGTTGGAAAAGCTCGTATAGAGGGTAAAGCGTTTCTTGACCAAATAATTAGTAGCGCCGTAGATGTTGATAAGATGGATTTTATTTTAAGAGACACTTATCATACGGGTGCTGAGTATGGTTTTATAGATGTTTATCGACTAATCCACACGTTAGATATTTTAGGTGAAAATTTGGCAGTTGAACTGGGTGCGCTTTCAGCTTTAGAAGCATTTATGATTGCTCGTATTGAGTCTTTCAAAAGTATCTATTTTCATCGTATGGGTAGAGCAGCACAAATTATGCTTGCAGCTGCTATGGATAAAGCTAACGATGAGTTAGGGTTAACCTCGTTTAAAACTCCTGAGGAATATCTCCAGTTAGATGACTACAATGTTTGGACATCGTTAAAGCAATGTAAAGCTTCTCAAACTATTATAGAGGATTTAGAACACCGTAAAATGTTAAAATGCGCATATGAACGTACATTCTATGAGAAAGACCAGATGGTTTCCAATTTATTTGGCAGAGAGGCTTATCGTACGCAAGTTAGAAGTGAAATTGCAAAAGAAGCCTCGGTAGATATTGAAAAAGTAATTATTGATGTACCAACAGTGCCATCGGTACCTTATCATCAAGCCGTTATGATGGAAACCCCAGAAATTCCAGTATTTACTAGAAACACCAAAGGTAAAAGAGACCTACAAAAACTTAGTAACAGTTCAAAAATTTTCGAAACCCTCAAAGGCTTTATGAATATTATCCGCGTTTACACTGATGAACAAAACAGAGAAACCGTTGAAAAGGCAACAGTTAAAATTTTAGGCAATGCACCCTATGAAAAGAAAAGTTATTTTTAACTTTCTATGTATGCTTTTCTTATATACTAGTCATGCTTAAAATGAATTAATAACATATCTTCCAGAGGCGGAACAACAAATGGCGCAAAACAACAATAACACAAAAAAAACCGAAGAAAACAAAGTACTTCGTGTCCAAATAAAAAAGAGACCTGAGCAACCACCAACACCATCAGCTGCTGCATTATACAGTGAAGAAGATGTTCGCAGAATTGTAAATGAATTTGTCACGTCATGGATAAAAGGAGACACCATAATTCGCTTCCCCACCGCTAGTGAACTGGGCAAACAAAACCCGTTAAACATCACACTCACTAAAGATCCGTCTGTTAACGCAGAACTAAAAATCAAAGAACACTACATTGACCTAATTCTTATTTGCGCCGGCGTAAAACCCGCCACCAACATAGAACAACAAAAAGCCATATCAGAAGTCTTCAAAATGATGCTAATGTTCCGCAGCGCAAACCGCATAGAAAACAAAAACATTACAAAAGACATCGAAAGACGCTTCACTGACATAGAAAAAACCCAACAAAACCAAATAAAACTAGTTGAACAAATAACAGCATTCCTCTTCAAACCCAAAAAACCAAACAACAAAAAACCAAGAACTGAAAGATAGATTTTAGAAGGGCAAAGTTTATTCATGGGAAGGTATACTTTGCTTGATGCTTCAACCAAAAACGCTCCGGTAGTATAGTCCGGTCAAGTATTCCGGCCTTTCGAGCCGAAGACCCGGGTCCGAATCCCGGCCGGAGCACCAACCTCCTGCTTCTGGTGCCCTTTCTCATGTTTTAAAATTCCCACAAACTCTCATGAAAGTCTGCTACAGATACCTTGCTGGCAACCCACATTTCTTTCCTGAAACAAGCAAATCACAAATCAAATCCAGCACTATTTAGCTTTTCCTCATACCTCCTCTGATTCA
>WREZ01000074.1 GCA_009779045.1 Candidatus Bathycorpusculum sp.
CTATACGTAAAGTAAAGTAAACCAAACACAATCACATATAGAAAAACTGTTACGACAGGAATAAATATCCTTAATAAAAAAATGGAAGGAATCTTTAGAACGTCAATAGAAAACAGCTTATTGCATTGATACACTGCGGTTAAATTTAGTTTGTGACGATTCTTATATTATTTTAATATTTTCTTTAGGTCGTTTTCTGGTGTGGATATAGGTGTGAGGTTGAATTTTTCTATGAGTATGTTTAGTATATTTGGTGTTATGAATGCAGGTAGGCTTGGTCCTATGTAGATGTTTTTTATGCCAAGTGAAAGCAAGGTTAGTAGTATGCAGATGGCTTTTTGTTCGTACCATGAGAGCATTAATGTTAGGGGTAGTTCGTTTACGGTGCAGTTGAAGGCTTCGGATAGGGCTATTGCTACTTTGATTGCGCTGTAGGCGTCGTTGCATTGTCCCATGTCCATAATTCTTGGTAGACCGTTGATGTCGCCTATGTTTAGGTCGTTGAAGCGGTATTTTCCGCATGCTAATGTTAGTATAATGGTGTCTTTGGGTGTTTGTTTTACAATTTCAGTGTAATAGTTTCTGCCTGGTTTTGCTCCGTCGCAGCCGCCTATGAGGAAGAAGTGTTTGATTGCTCCGGTTTTTACGGCGTTTATTACTTTGTCGGCTACTGATAAAATGGTGTCTTTGGCAAAGCCTGTGGTTAGTGTGTCGCCGCCGTTAATTCCTGTCATTTTGTGTGGTTGTTTGTAGCCTCCCAGTTCTATGGCTTTGTTTATTAGTGGTGTAAAATTTTTGTCTTCGTCTATGTGTGTTAGGTTGGGGTGTGATACTATGGATGTTGTAAATGCTCTGTCTGTGTATGTTTGTTTTGGGGGCATTAGGCAGTTTGTTGTAAATAGTATGGGTGCGGGTATGTTTTCGAATTCGTTTTGTTGGTTTTGCCATGCGGTGCCAAAATTGCCTTTGAGGTGGGGGTATTTTTTTAGTTCGGGGTAGCTGTGTGCTGGGAGCATTTCGCTGTGAGTGTATATGTTTATGCCTTTGTTGTTTGTTTGTTCTAAGAGTAGTTTAAGATCATGTAAGTCATGTCCGGAGATAACTATGAATGGTCCGGGTTCTATGTTGCAGGTTACTTTTGTAGGTTCAGGTTTTCCATATGTAGTGGTGTTGGCTGTGTCGAGCATTTCCATACAGGTCAAGTTAATGTTGCCTAGTTCCATTATGAGTGTAAATAGTTCGTCAGTGGTTTTATGTTCTCCAAGTGCTTGTAGGCCTTTGTAGAAAAAACTGTTAACTGCGTCGTTGTTTTTACCTAAAACATGTGCGTGATAGGCGTAGGCGGCCATGCCGCGTAGTCCAAATAGTAGAAGAGATTTCAAAGACCGTAAATCCTCGTCGTCTTTATTGTTCCAAAGTTGCGTTATATCATATGGTTGGTCATTTATTGAATAGGTGTCTTTGTGGGTAGTGTTGTATTGTTGTGTGAGTTTTGTTTTTTCATTTTTGATAAGGTCTATTTGTTGTTGTATGGTTTTGTTGTTAAAATTTACGTTAGTTAGGGTGGTAAATAGGCTGTTGATTATGATTTTATGGGTATTTTCTGTGGGTGTGTTGTCTTTGATTATTTTTGTAAGATTTATTATCTCTGTTGTTAGTGTGTCTTGGAGGTTGGCGGTGTCGGTTTTTTTTCCACATATACCGTTGGTTGTGCATCCGGTTTCTTTTGCGGTTTGTTCACATTGAAAACAAAACATTGACATTTTATATGGCTCCTTGTTGTGTTGTTCTTTTTGTGTAATATAAACAATATGTATAAAAGCAACATACATGTTGTAAAAACAACAAAGGTGACGTTTTGAAAAAAACATTCGAAACAATAAAAAACAACCCCCTACTCCAAGGAATATCCTTTAGCGACTTCGAAAAAATGCTAACCTGCCTATCAGCAAAAACAACCACACACCAAAAAAACACCACCATACTACAAACCGGAGACACCATAAACTACATAGGCATAATCCTATCCGGCAACATAAAAATTATAAAAGAAAACCCAAACGGCCAAAACACAACACTAAAAGAACAAAACGCACCCGAACTCTTCGGCGAAGAATACACCTGCGCAGGAATAGACCACAGCCCCATAACCATACAAACAACAGAAAAAACAGAAATCCTCCAAATAGACTACAAAAGAATAAACACCTCATGCACCTCAGCCTGCCCATACCACAGAAGACTAATAAAAAACATGCTAAAACTCATCGCCACAAAAAACATAGAACAAAACCAAAAAATCGAAATACTCACAAAACGAACAACAAGAGAAAAACTACTAACCTACCTAAACACACAAAAAAACACAACACCAACAAAAAAATTCACCATACCCCACAACAGACAAGAACTAGCCAACTACCTCTGCATAGACAGAAGCGCCATGTCAAACGAACTCTCCAAAATGAAAAAAGAAGGCCTAATAAAATTCCACAAAAACACCTTCGAACTAACATAAAAAAACAACACACCACACAACCATTTACCCTATACCTAAAAGAAAAACACACCTAACCAAATTGCAACAACCGAGATTTTTTTACTTCAAATTTACGCATATACCCAAATACATCAACAGGACGATAAAGGATACCATGCTTACAGCATTCAGCTTTAAAAACATCCATTAACCTATCGTTACTTGGACTTTTACACTCATATCTGTTACCAAACGCCTGAATATACTTCTGCTTCACACCAGGGAAACACTGATCCAAATTTTTAAAAAAATACTCGCGACTACCCTCCCTAAGAGTAGTGCCAAAACCAAAACAAAGTACCCCATGCACCTTTGCACGTATACAATAATCCAAAAGACCACGCAAATTTTCCTCAGTATCATTGATAAACGGCAAAATAGGACAAAGCCACACCACCGTAGGAATCCCAGCATCCCGCATAACCTCCAACACAGCAAAACGCTCAGCAGTAGTAGATACATACGGTTCAAGAATACGACATAAATCCTCATCAAATGTAGTTAACGTAATCTGTACCACACATTTAGTCATAGCATTAATATCCTTAAGAACATCCACATCACGCAAAATACGATTAGACTTAGTTTGAATCGCCACCCCAAACCCATACCGTTTAATCAACTCTAAACATTGTCTAGTAACTTGTAATTCTTCCTCAAAATGAATATAAGGATCACACATAGCTCCCGTACCAATCATACAAGGATTACGTTTACAAACAAGCTGTGACTCCAAAATCCGCACCGCATCCCGTTTAACCTCAATATCCTCAAAATCATGTTTCATCTGATAACATGTACTACGACTATCACAGTAAATACAGCCATGGGTACAACCACGATAAATATTTACCCCGTTTTTTGGTGAGAGGATTGTTTTGTAATCAGCATAGTGCAGGGTCTATAACGCCTCTGTTCATTTTTACAATAACAACTTACGGGATTAGTATTTGACTCTTCGAAATTAGTATTATGGTTGTTTTGCTTGGGCTTAAATATTTTTCTTGCCCGGTTCATTATTGCCCTGAAGTTGATCATTGAGCCTATACAAGTGGAGTACAGGAGATAACTAGGAAATTAATGCTGTTAATTTTGATACTAAAAAGGTTTTTGAAAGATTTTTTGGTGGTTGTTAGAGAAGCTTAATAGAGCAGCATGTGGGTTACGATTTATGAATTATAGGTCAAATAAAGTTAACGGTGATGAGCTTTCAATACTTGGTTTTGGGTGTATGAGGTTTCCAAAAGATGAGGGGGAAACAGAGAAGCTTGTTTTGTATGCTATTGAGCATGGTGTGAATTATTTTGATACTGCTTTTTTGTATAAAAATAGTGAGGTTACGCTTGGGCGTATTTTGAGTAGAAATGATAAACGTAAAGATGTTAAATTGGCAACTAAAATTCCGCCGTATATGGTTAAGAAGTATGGTGATTTGGATAAGATTTTCAGTCAAGAGCTTACACGACTTCAGACTGATTATGTGGACTATTATTTTATACATATGCTTACTGATCTTAGTGTGTGGGATCGTCTGGTTGCTTTAGGTATTAAAAAGTGGCTTGTAGAGAAAAAGGCGTCTGGTCAAATTAGAAGTGTGGGTTTTTCATATCATGGTGGTAAGGATGAATTTGTTAAGATTTGTGATGCTTATTTATGGGAATTTTGTATGATTCAGTATAACTATTTAGATGAATATAATCAGGCTGGTAAAGCTGGATTGCAACATGCAGCAAGTAAGGGCATACCTGTGATGATTATGGAACCCCTGCGAGGTGGGGTGCTTGCAAATAATTTGCCAAAAAAGGTAGCTAAAGTTTTTGAGCAGGCATCTGTTCGTAGGACTCCTGCGGAGTGGTCGTTTAGGTGGTTGTGGAATCAAGCTGAGGTTACGTGTGTTTTATCTGGTATGAATAGTATGGAAATGGTTAAAGAAAATATTGATGTTGCTAAAACATCTAAAATAGGCGATTTTACTGAAGAGGATTTTGCGGTAATTGAGAAAGCAAAAAAAGCGTTTATGGAAACCATAAAAGTTCCATGCACAGGATGTAATTACTGCATGCCTTGCCCACATGGTGTTGATATACCAACATGTTTTTCGTGCTATAACAACACGGTAATTGAAGGAAAAAAGGCGGCCTTCATAAAATATGTAATGCAAACATCATTAAAAACTAAGCCTCAAATTGCGTCTCTTTGCAATAAGTGTGGGCAGTGTGAGAAGCGTTGTCCTCAAAAAATTGAAATACGCAGCGAACTTCAAAGCACAGTAAAAACATTTGAAAAAATTTACTTTAAACCAATACTGTTTATTGCAAAGCGGTTTATGAAAATCAAATCATGACCTATAACAATCATTAGTTGTGAGTTTACTTAGCCTTTTTAGTTAGTTCAGTAGATTCAATGAAATATCACGTTATGAGATTTGTTTTGAGAGTTTTTAAACCAGAAAATGGAGGAACGGCATTATATTCAGATAGCTGGTGCGGGAACCGGGATTTGAACCCGAGTCCTAGACTTGGCAAGCCTATGTACTAACCAAGCTGTACTATTCCCGCATAGCACATTATATTGTAGTGCAACAATCTAAGAACTCCCTAATAAACTCTATTTTTTTGTTTTAGCAAATAATTTGTGTTAAAAACTATTTTTGAGCACTCTTGTAAGTGTAGCGGTAAAAATTTTATAGTTTTCTGTTGGTTTCATTTTGTTTTGTGGGTTGTTTGATGTTTTTGTATTTTTGTTATTTTGTTAATTGTTATAGTACTATTTTTGTTTATAAGTGAAAATGTGGTAGTTTTTATAAAATGTAATAGTTATGTTAATTAAATATGTTAAATGTAAAGTTGTAGAAAATGGTCAAGATTTTGTTTCTAAATCGTATTTTTCCTGTAGATTTTTAAACAGCGGTGTTTAGTAATTATTAGTGATTAAAGTGACAAAAACTATTAAGAGATGTGGCAATATGAAAGTTTTCATTAAAAGTGTTAAGCCTCAAATGTTACTATTTTCAATCTTTAAGTGGAGTGTTGTTTAAATTGGTGTTTATTTTATCTGAGACTCTTACGCAGGCTCATGGTGACTCTGTTTTAAGTAATGCGGGTTTTACTATATCTGTTGATTTGAAGGGCGCGCAAAATTTTACAGTTGACTCGATAAGTTTTATGTTACATCGTTCCAATGATGCATCAGGTGTTGTTCAAGTTGAAATGTTAAATGGCGCCACTGTAATTGCCAAAATTCAACTGGATGTAGCCTCAGATATTTCTGAGCAGAGCTCTTTTGTTCAATTTTGCCTAAACTCGCCTACAGCTGTTCCAGCAGGCAAATATAGTTTTAAAATTTCGCGACAAAACACCGTTAAAGGCACCATTTATGTTAGACGCTATGAAGCATCTAGCACTAAACTGGTACATACAATACACGGATCACTTACAACCCCTCCTACGCTAACACGTGAAACCGAACAAGAATTAACAGGCTTTTTCATAAAAAACACCGAAGCAGCAATTGTTGGCAGTAAATTTGGTGTAGGTTACGCCAGCTGGATTTTCAACATACCTAAAAAAGATAAAGAACACGCTACACTCTCAAAACTTACAGTTCGACTAAAACGTGGCACCAACACCCAAGATGACGTAAAATACAGAATATTAATAGTAAACACTGTCTCCACCAACATAGGCTGGATAACAAAATATTACCAAACAGAAAGCCTAAACATCACCAACCTAACAAACGAA
>WREZ01000075.1 GCA_009779045.1 Candidatus Bathycorpusculum sp.
ACAAATCCCTGATGCAAATTTTTCTCTACAATCTTCAAAGCTAAATGTCATCTCTTATACAGACTAAACACTAATTACATAAGAGGTAAAAATACAATATGGCACAAAAAGAACAAAAACAACATTTAACACAAACTCTACCGCAGCAGGTACCTGCTATGTTCGGCATAAATCCTTGACCTTTACATTTTCACAGTTTAATTAACAAACATGGAGCATTATTTTTATAGGTTTTAGCAGAAAATATGTTTTAAAAATAAGAAAGAGTTAGCCCAAAAAGGGTGTTTTTGGGTTTATTTGTAGGTTAGATTAAGCCGAGCAGGTTGAGGAATAGTGGGATGAACACTATGGATAGGGTGCTTAGTAGTTTTATAAGTACGTGTAGGCTTGGTCCTGCTGTGTCTTTTAGTGGGTCACCGACTGTGTCGCCGACTACTGCTGCTTGGTGTGCGGGACTGTTTTTGCCGCCGAGGTTGCCTGCTTCGATGTGTTTCTTTGCGTTGTCCCATGCTCCTCCGCCTGTGTTCATAAATAGGGCTAAGGGGACAGCTGTTAGGGTGCATCCTATGACAAGTGCGCCAACGGCAACTGGACCCATAAGGACACCTATGATTATAGGTACAATTACAACGATTACTCCTGGAACGACCATGCCTGAGAGTGCGGCTTTAGTGCTTATATCAACAGCTTTATCGTATTCAGGTTTTGCTGTGCCCTCAAGAATTCCTGGGATTTCTTTGAATTGGCGTCTTACTTCAGCAACCATTTTTGTTGCTGCTTTGCCAACTGCGTCAATTGCTTGAGCTGAGAACAGGAAGGGTAACATTGCGCCTATGAAACCTGCGATAAGCACTACAGGATTTGAAATATCAATAACAATTGCTTCACCTGTTTGTATGTACACCTCTTCAATGTATGTATGGAACAGTAAGAGGGCTGCAAGTAACGCTGAGCCAAGTGCAAAGCCTTTGGTTAATGCTTTTGTTGTGTTACCTACGGCGTCAAGAGCTTCCATAGTTTCTGCAGAGCCACGATCACCGGCCATTTCTGCAATACCTGCAGCGTTATCAGCAATAGGTCCAAAACCGTCAAGAGCTAAAACTATACCCATTACAGCAAGCATACCCATAGTTGCCAAAGTTGTACCATAAATTCCACCTTCAAACGGTTTAATACCATTTAGCATAGCATACTGTTGACCAAACACAAATGACATAATCAAAGCTATAACAAGAGTAATTATGGGCAATGCTGTGGTTTCTAAACCTACAGCAATTCCAGTTATGATATTTGTTGCGCCACCGGTTTGACTTGCTTGAGCAATTTTCTTAACAGGAGTTCTATCACGACCAGTGTAATAGTCAGTAATGTAGTCAATAAAGACACTTGCAACTAAACCAGCCATTAAGCTACCAAAGATATAGTACCAACCCACACGGAAGAACAGAAGAGATACAATAAAGAACATTATACCACATACAATAGTTGTTACTGTTACACCTTTACGAAGAGCTTTCATTGGATTCTTCATTTCCGAAGGCTTTAGTTTTACAAAGGGCATACCAATTAGAGTTGCAAAGATACCTAAAGCACGGATGATTAAGGGGAAAATTAGAAACAACAAATTCCCAGTTGCATAACTAAGAATACCACCAATAACCATACCACCAATGTTTTCACCAACAGCAGATTCAAAAAGATCAGCACCTCTACCCGCAGAGTCACCAACGTTATCACCAACGTTATCAGCTATGCAAGCAGGATTTCTTGGGTCATCTTCAGGTATACCAGCTTCAACTTTACCAACAATATCTGCACCAATATCAGCAGCTTTAGTAAAGATTCCACCTCCAAGCTGAGCAAATAACGCAATTAAGGAGGCCCCAAAACCCATGCCTACAATACCGCTTGCAGCACTTCTACCCATGTTAGCAGCATCTGTAGGTGTAAGAGTTTGGTTAAAAATTGCACCATATCCACCGTACAGTAAAAACAAGACGGTTACACCTAAAAGTGAGAGCCCTACAACAGCAAAACCCATTGTTGCTCCACCATAAAACGCTGTTTTTAAAGCTTTATCAGCACTTACTTTTGCTGCAGCCACTGAACGGACATTAGCTTTTGTAGCGTTGTCCATAGCTATGTAGCCTGCTGCTAATGATGCAACTGCACCAATTAGGAAAGCCATAGCTGTTCCCAGACCATAGCTGATTCCGCCTGAGATACTAAAAAATATTGCAATCAGTGCAAAGACTATAACTGTTATAATTGAGATTGTTGTGTATTGTCTTTTTAGGAAAGCATAAGCACCTACACGGATGGCGTGTGCTACTTCTTGGGCTTTTTTGGATCCTGGATCCATTTTGCCAATTTTTCGCATTAGTAATAAGGATGTGAGTATAGCTATAATGCCTGCAATGGGTGCAAGCAAAAATGCAAGTTGAGTTAATTGCATGTTAGTTAGGGATAATATTTGTAATGGTACGCTCATATGAATTAGCCAAGTCTCATCCCGATGTTTTGAAGGTTTATATATTTTTCTTAATAAATGGTGTATAAAAGCTAAGGTTTATTGTTTAAATGCATGAATTTTAGTAATGTCATCATTATTTGTGGGTTGTGTTTTAGTGTAGTTTTAAGTAAGACAGGGTCTCCTATAGTTTAGTAAAGTTGGTGAGGATATGCCTTCGAGATTGGTAGTTGTTAAAGTTGGTACAAGTGGTATAACTACAGATAATGGTGAGTTAGATGAGCGGGAAATGCAGAGTCTTGCTGGTCAGATAGCGCAAGCGTTGAAGGGTGGGGATAGGGTTGTGTTGGTAACTTCTGGTGCTGTTGCGGCGGGTGTTGCAGAGTTGGGTATTGCTCTTAAGGCTAATGATGTTGTTTTTCAGCAAGTTGCTGCTGCTACGGGTCAGAGTGTGTTGATGGCTAAATATAGAAAGTTTTTTGCAGGTCATGGGTTGAAGGTTGCGCAGGTTTTGCTTACAGCGGAAGATCTCTCAAATAGGGAGTCTTATGTGCATATTTGTGATGTGTTATCTTTGTTGCTTAAGAGTGGTGTAGTTCCTATTATTAATGAGAATGATGTTACTAGTGTTGCGGAGCTTAGGTGTGTTGAGGGGTATAAGGTGAATTTTAGTGATAATGATATACTCTCTGTGTTGGTTGCGGGTGCGATTGGGGCGGATTTGGTTATTATACTTTCAGATGTTGAGGGTTTGTATACGTCTGATCCTTCTGAGCCTGGTGCGGAGCTTATAAGGTCTGTGGATGTTATTTCAGAGGAGTTGAAGAGTTCGCTTAAGGGTAAAAGTAAACGTGGTAGGGGGGGTATTCAGAGTAAGATTAAGGCGGCTGAGATTGCTACTAATTGTGGTATTCCTGTTGTGATTTCAAATAGTAGAAGAGAAAATGTGATATTAGATATTTTAGCAGGTAGGGAGGTGGGTACTTTTTTTAGGTCTCAGGGGCGTATGTCGGCTATGAAGCGGTGGATTGCGTATGGTGCGGCTGTTAAGGGTTCAATTCAAGTTAATGAGGGGGCAAAGGGGGCGATTTTGCAGGGGTCTAGTTTGCTTGCGGTTGGTGTAGTAGGGGTTATTGGTGTTTTTGACGTGGGAGATGTTGTAAGTCTTGAGGATGAAAAATTTAAAGAGTTTGCTAGGGGTAATCCGAATTTTAATAGTAGTCAGCTTAATCAGATAAAGGGATTGCAAAATGTTAAGGTTTTGGAGCTGTTGGGGGCCGATAAACCTAAAGAGGTAATTGAGCATAGAAATATTCATCTTGTAGTAGCAGAGAGGGAGAATGAAGAGTAATGTCGTCTATGATTGTAGAGATTTGTAAAAGAGCTAAAGTGGCGTCTGTAAAGATGGCAAAGTTGTCATCTGAACAAAAAAATGCAGCGTTATATCAAATGGCAAATGCTTTAGAGGCTAACGTGGAAAAGATTCTTGCTGCTAATCTTTTAGATGTTGAGGCGGCAAAAGTTAAGAATTTAAAAGCATCTCTTCTTGACAGGTTATCCTTAGATCAGAAGAAAATTCAAAATATGGCAAAGGAGCTAAGAGAAGTTGGCGCCTTAACAGATCCCATAGGCACTATATTGTCTAGTTGGACTAGGCCTAACGGTTTAATTATAAGTCAAATTCGTGTTCCCTTAGGTGTTATAGGGGTAATTTATGAGTCAAGGCCTAATGTTACCTCAGACGCTGCAGGTCTTTGTATAAAGGCAGGTAACGCAGTTGTTTTACGTGGAGGCACAGATGCCTTACAGTCAAATCTAGTTATAGGAAAAATTTTACAAGACGCTCTATCAAACACAGATGTTCCCACAGACGCCATTCAAGTTGTTAGCTCTCCCGAACGAAAAGTTGCGGAAGAATTAATGCGCATGCGAGAATACATAGATGTTTTAATCCCAAGAGGCGGCGCTGATTTAATTAAAACAGTCATAGAGAAAGCTAAAATTCCAGTTATAGAAACCGGCACAGGCAACTGCCACATATACATAGACGAAGACGCAGACCTAGAAACGGCAACACAGATAATAATTAACGCTAAAGTACAACGCCCCGGAGTCTGCAACGCCGCAGAAAAAATATTAATCCACCAAAACATAGCCAAAACATACATACCTAAAATAGTTACAGAACTACACAAAAACAACGTAGAAATAAGAGGCGACCAAACAGTCTGCCAAATTATACCAAACAAAGAAGAAGTTAAATTGGCAACAGAAGAAGACTGGTACACCGAATACTTAGATTTAATAATAGGCATAAAAGTTGTTAAAAACCTAACAGAAGCCATTACACACATAAACAAATACGGCACAAAACACAGCGAAGCCATAATAACCAAAGACTTCACAAAAGCAACACAATTCCTACAAGAAATAGACTCCACAGCAGTCTACTGGAACGCCAGCACACGCTTCACAGACGGCAACCAATTCGGCCTAGGAACAGAAATAGGCATAAGCACCCAAAAACTACACGCCAGAGGACCCATGAGCATACAAAACCTAACAACAACAAAATACACCATACTAGGCAACGGACAAACACGAAAATAACACACCTTCCTTAACACAATAAAAACTATGAAAAATGGAGAGAAGATAGGTCACTAAGAAAACAGTGAAAAAACCAGTCTATACTGTAGTAAAGGAATAATTAACTACTTTTCGTTACGAGATGTTTTTGTTTCTTTGAACACCAAAAGAACAAACCAGCAACAACACCAACAATTACAACGGTAATTACAATAGCTAAAAGATAAAACGCCCTAACACTACTATCATCAACAAATACATCATCACCCTCACCACTTATAGCTGTATTACCCCTAACAATATAGCCCTCCGTCACAACGAAACTACCTGCATTATACACCCCACCACCCCTCGTAGCCATATTGCTACTAATATAACCATCCGACACACTAAAGGTCCCCGCATTATACACCCCACCACCCACACCAATAGAGGTCTCTGTGTCTACACAAATATTTTCACTAATAACACCTCCATACATCGTAAAAGTACCCACATTATACACCCCACCACCCTCCGTAGCTGTATTGCCATAAATCTTACCATCCCGAGCGTTTATTTCCCAATACATATCAAAAGTGCCCTCATTATACACCCCACCACCACGGCCATTGATTGTGTTACCCGAAATCTCTCCACCACCAAATAGTTCTAATGTACCACCGTGCTCAACATACACTCCTCTACCACTATCACCATCAGCATGAGTTACAACAATGCCATCCCAAAGTGATAGCATTCCACCGCTCTTAACAATAATAGTGTCCGCACCATTAGCCCCCACCAAACGACCAATAGACCCCAAATAGATCAACTTACCCTCAGGAATTTCAAGCGGCTTTTCAATCACCAATTCCTTCCCAATAAAAATCCGATAATATGTGTTATCTGGCGCTGCACTAATAGCATCTCTAAGACCATCCTCACTATAAACATAAACATCAACTACCTCCCACCCATTAACCACAGAAATAAATGGAGAAAAAACTAACACCACCATAAATAATAGAGAAACAAATAACAAAACTTTTTTACTAAAAAAACAACCCAAACCATGTTTAGATTTAACAGACACATCCATAGAGACACAACCTAAATTTCAGGCATATAGCACTAATTCAATAGTGATATAATGAAA
>WREZ01000076.1 GCA_009779045.1 Candidatus Bathycorpusculum sp.
CTATAACGTCAAAACGCACAAAAAAGTTCTTCTGAAGATCACCCGTAATTAGTGAGTCCCCCCTTTTTGCGCCAACACACAACACCAAAGGAACTCCTCTAGTTGAACTATCTATGTAAACATTTTTAGGCGTTATCTTTTGACCATCACCACTAACAGTATAAAAACTTAAAACATTCTCTGCAGATGTCTGAGATAGCTTTGCATTGAAATATAATGCAGAACCAAACACACGATTACTCGAACTTAGATCTACAAGTTCAGCTTTAACCTGCTGAGGCAAAATGTTATCCCCAAGCGTCCAAGAACAACTAACAAACCCCTCATCATTAAGAGATATTGGCTGATTACCAGATCCACTTAATTTACCATTACCCTTAACTACTATAAAGTTGATCTTTGCACGCCAAAGCTTGCTAAAAATGGAAGAGTAAGGCGCTCCACCAATAACTACACGAGCCTCTAAAGCAACAGGAGCGGCCACACCAACTAAAGTCTCCACCCTAACATCTTGACCATCCCCACTAACATAACACAACTCAGGCTCAGCAAAAGTAGCATTAAAAAATATTGGAGCAGACAAATACTCTATCCAAGTTGACGAGTTTTCAGGCTTAAACATCAAAGTCGCAGACACCCGCTGTCCACCACGCGTAACCTTATCTCCCTCAGCATATGTCCACTCTTTAGTTGAAAGAAAAATCCAATCACAACTTGCAACCCCACCTTCAACCGAAGCATCAAATGTATCTTCACCAGAATCATTAGTGTTAGGTTCTCTTAGGCTACCCACTGCCACTGCATCTTCATGAGGCATAATTTTAAAATGTACCTTAAATTTGTCTTTAAGCTCTGGTGTAATTGGTTTGTTTCCTATTTTTACACCAACACGCAACACCAGAGGAACTACTTTATTTGAGCTGCCTGCATAAAAGACGTTTTTAGGGGTTATTTTTTGTCCATCACCACTAACACTATAAAAACTTAAAGTGCTATCTGTTACTGTTGAAAAGAGATCTCTATAGTCAGCAGCTACCATTACTGCAATATTGTTCGTTCCCGCTATCGGCTCTAGTTTTAGTAGTGCTAGGGGGCAGTAGTGGTGTTTCATTAGGGAGGGTAAGGCTTCTGGTGTGTTAGTTGTTGGGTTGGTTGGCCATTCTATGTTTTTTGTTATTGTTCTAGCGGGGATTAGCCAATAGTCTCCCGCTATATAGTCGCCTGGTTCAAATTTTAATTGGATGCCGTCTTCTAAGGTTATGTAATTGTCTGTGTCAATTTCATATCCAGATGTAGTGACTTTGTTGTTATGTTCGGTTTGGGATAAGGGTAGGGATGTGTGGGGTGTTGTTTGGGAAGAACTTAAGATACTGCTATGCATGTTCCATTTGTCTTCAGGTATGTTCCAAAGTCTAACTTTGGGAATGTTTAAGGTGTAATCGTAGTCTTTTTTGGCCATATTGTGTAGTAGGGAGGTTGTGTTAGAGACTTCGATGTCGATAATTTGTTGGTTTGCTTCACTACCTTCTTTAGCATTTTTTATTTTAAAAATTTGTCCAGAAAGATTCCAAAGTTCACAGTGTTCATCTGTAACTTCGATCCATTGGTCGTTTCTAAAAGTGTACAGATCGCCTTTGCCTCTATTTTCTATCACTATAGATATTAGATCTGTACCGTTTAACTTTACAGAGAGTATTTTGGCAGCAACAATAGCGTTTTCTCTTGACCACTTAAAAACAGGACCATCAGATGAGTTAGACGCTACGTTTGGTATGGTTCCGCTTTTATGGATTTCAATTCTGTAGAGTCTATTTTCATCGCCACTATAGTTTTGGGCAGAATTTACTCTAGCAGTCAATTTACCGTTAGATTGAATAATGCTCTTTTCAAATTCGGTTAATGCGTTTTCAGGATTTTGTTTGAGTTTTAGGGTTTTAGCTTGCCAAACGTTTTTTGTTCGAGTTGTTGTATCAGTTTGTCCAAGAGCAGGTTCTAGTAAGGTGGGGTCTTCAAGGGAGGTTATATGTCTTTGCCAAACATCTAAATAAACAACATAATCTCCCTCTTTAGGAGGTAGTATAGGGTTATCTGGAAGGCCTTCTTGTTTGGATGCATCTATATTGTCGTTGTTTTCACAGATTAATCCGTCAACATAATAGTGGCCTTTGCCAATAGTAAAATCAGTTGTGCCGTCGTTTTTGGGTTCTATTTTAAAGCCAGATTCTTCGAAAGGTGTACCTGTTTTTCCTATAAGGTCGCATAGCATTATTTTGTTAAAGTGTTCTTGGATGTCTAGTTGTTCATTCCAATCGGCGTCTATTTGTATTCTGCCTTGTTGTGCATTCACTTTTGTGTATTTCTTGTTTTTGTTATATGTTGATCTGGTTATATCGGCTTTCACTATTATTCATCCTCTCTCTTTTAACCCATTATTACCTACACTATTACTATTGTTTATTATGTTGCTGTACTATTATACTATCACTACTACTATACTATTATTGACATCTACTATTATTATTATTGACCTATCCTTCTATATCACACATTAGTAGTTATCCACTACTACATAGTTATCTACTAGGTAACTAATATAACTCCTGCTGTTAACCCAAATGGTAAATACTCTGCAAAGGTTGCTATCAAATTATTAATACGATGTGACTGATAAACCTGATTAAACACCCCTATCTCCGACGCATTATCTGCACCCTCAAACAACTCTTTTAGGTTACTTCTATGTAATTGTGCATAACCAGGAGCACCATAAATCTTAGAGGTAAAATGAGGCACAAAACTCAAACGAGCCTCCCCAGGTTGACAACGATAGCATTTAGGCACCCTAGAAACACAACCAGTTTCCTGTGCAAACCGATTAGAAATATATGAGAACCGCACATACCCCTCTTGTCGCCGCTTAACAGTTACAGTATCAGCAAAAAGAACATTACTAGCAGAAGTCAATATATCAAAATTAGACTTGCCCAAAACAGTACAATTCTCAAGCACCGCCTCAAAACACTCCACAGAAAACCCATCAACCCCCACATCCAAAATAGAATCACAAACAACAAGCTTACCCTTAGAATCCACAGAATTAGGGGCGCTCATCAATATTTGACCACTAATAGACTTCTCAAGACTAACAGAAAGATAATCATTACCCTCAACAACTACACTACAACCAGTAGAGTAGGGGACTAGGGTGCAATGTTGAATGACCAGATTTTTCAAATTAGAAGGATGCGTAGTTATAGGGCTTTTTTTAACAACTTTAAGAGAGATGTTTTTGTTTAACAGTAAACCATCAAGAACAAGACAGCTGCCATCTCCACCAGAAACCTCAATAGTATGCACCCCCTCACTTTCAACTATGTCGGTAGCAGCAGTTAGGGTTGCTCGTTGTTCCTGTGAAGAACGCAAAATCAACGTTTTACCCAAAGGAACATCAATTTGCGAAAAGTCTACACTATAAATTGCACTATCAACTATTTCAAACAAAACCACCTGCTGCTCTTTTACCAACCCCTCAGCTTCATCCTTCTTCCACTTACCAAAGGCAGCCTCAATAGAAACAAACAACTCATCACCATTAGAATCACCACCACTACTATTAGCAACAGCAAAAGCCGCAGAAGATATTAAATAGGTTTTCAAACCCTCAGATTCGCTTTCGTAGAGATCACGTCTATAGAAACCACCACCTATATCAGAACTAAAACCATAATAGTAACTTACAAACACCCTGCGCTCAGATACGATGGTATCGGAAAATAATATACGACCAAGAACAGGATCAATAGCAACACTAATAGTTGAATCAACAGCATCAAATTCTGCAGGTCTACGCCAGTTACCCAATGAGTCAACATTGCTTAAATCACATACCACAATATTGTTCTTATCAACCGCAGTAAGAACCCCACCCTCACCACCTATTTCTTCTTCTATAAGTATACTTCTATTTTCACCATAATATGCTGACAAATTCTTTTTAGCCCCTTCCCTACGAATAGGCACAGACACAACCACTTCCTTAGCAGCATCAGCAGTAGATAAAACACCATCAGCGTCATCAGCATCAGCAGTATCCCCTTTGGTTTGAGGATGATTAAAAAGCTGCATATCCACACCTAAAGAATTAAAAAAATACCCACCACCACTACTACTGCCTGTATTATGTTCAAAAGCTTGAGCCCGTCGCACAGGATAAGCAATTAAACGCCACAAAAAAATACCCACCTTAGCAACATCATAATAACCAACCCCATTTCGTATATTTCTAACATCTAACATATGAGGCACAGAATCAAACGCCGTACCCACACGCCCCATCAATTCTACATCAGCAATACGCGGAGTACATTTATTCTCAAACCGTGGATGATTAACATTTTGAGTAGTAGACAACAATTTAAAAAACTCTACAACAGCTGCATCCCACCCAGTAATATCTCTAGCTATTTCTTCAAAAACAGACACAGTGCCCTTTCTTTTTCTATAATGAATGGTATTTGCAACATATGCCTTACCACTTAAAGACCCACTGCCCTTAACAGAACGCAACAAACCAGCATCAACTAAATCGCCTATATACGGCGCAACCCACTCATCACAAGTTTCAATAAACCAGTTCTCATACAACCCGTCAAGATCATTTTCAAGAAGCTGCAAAGTTTCCTCCATAATAGAGGTTAAATCCTGCAAAGGCCGATGACCATCAGAGGTCTGCTGACGCAAATCTTCAATACGATATATCGAAGGCAACAAACCATAAATTCGACTCTCATCCTTACGACCCATTAAACCTTACCCTCCAAAAAAGATATACTCTTAGAATTAATCATCAACAAATCTACATCCTCTAAAAGAAAATCCTTACCAAAAACATCCTCATCAATAGTAACCGCATCCTCCCCATCAATAGTAGCCGCATCCTCCCCATCAATAGTAGACACCTCACTAAGCTTTGCTGTAACGTCATGAACGTAAATAACGCCTTTAACAGCTTGAATTATCGATAAAACTTCATCACGTGTAATATCCTGCTTAAAGAAGCGTTTTTCAAAAGAAAAAGCATTAACCAAAGCAACTCTAACATTAGCTTTCACTTCGTCAAGATGATGATCAGAATCCACACACAACCCATAAACAACTACATCAAAGTACAACGGATTAAAACTCTCAATACGCACTTTCTGACCACACGCACGCACCCCATCAACAGCAGCACAAAGATTCTGATAAAGCATCGAATCCTTAAGCAACACTTGAGCATTCTCAGGAGCAACTATCAACTGAACAATATACTCAGCAACACCAACACCCATTTGCTTACCTTCTTCTTTATGTACTAGTTTAGTTTGAGCGCTTGCCTTGGCAATGCCTAAAAATTTCCTAGCAAAATTTTCATAATCTTTCAAAGACACAATACGATCCAAAGTTAGAACTACGGAAGGCGCATTTAGTTTAGCATCATCCATTCGTTCAGGAGAAGCAGCCCCAGAAGCGGCAATAGGGTTAGTTACACTTTTTACACCAAAAGGCTTCTTGGTAAGCAAGGTAAGCTTGTTAGCAGCAACAGCTCCTTGAAGACCTAGACCACTACGATAAATAGCAGTAACATTTTCAACTCCACTTGGTAATCTAGCACCAGTGATTCCATCACCAAAATTCACTAAAGTATCACCATTATCGTCCACACGAACAAAATAATCAAAACTTTGAGGACCTAAACCATAAAGGGTAGTCGCTTCTTGCCATTGAACATCATTAACAAAAACTTTAAGAGTACTTTTTGCGCCACTTGGCGTATTAGCAGATACATAAGTTAACGGGGTCTTTTTAAGACGAAACTGTTGATTTACAGCTAAACTATTACCACTGCCAAGCGTTTCACGCACTGTTTCACCATGAGTAGCAAAAGCAACATTACCATATATATGAACCGAAGCCAAATCATAAACATGTGACAACTCGCGATCTAACGTAATTTCCGTAGGATCAGAACCACTAATGTTTGTAATGGAAAGAATCTCACTTACAACACCACCAACAACGCCCTCTACTTTTTCTTTTCCTTGAATAATTATTTTTTGACCTATCTGAAACTCTGATACTTTTCTATCAAGCTTAATACTATCCCCCGATACATCCTCTGTTGAAGGCTTAACAGGCACACTA